>JBAZDT010000009.1:3635-15501 GCA_041654325.1 Bacilli bacterium
GGTGGTCGAAGGTAGTGTTTTAACCATCGAAGGGACGCCAAGTTTATATAATAACTTACCCGAATTCGTCAACCCGACGATTTCCCTCGATTATAATGCCAACAGTTCGCCGGTCGTTAGTCATGAAACTCCCGAGAGCTTCTGGATGAATGGCACGACGGCTTCTTCGAATCAGTTTTTAACCGCTGAAAGCATGGGCGTTCGCCAAATCCATCTATCAGATGTCGAAATAATTTATACAAGCTACGGAAATGCCGTTGCTGAGTTTGTCGGTGGCACGACCGTCCCACTCTACTATAGTAGTCTTTTAAACACCTCCTCGATCGATCAGGTTGTGCAATCTTTAAATGCGCAAACGGTGGATATAACCGGCTATCTTGACTGCTATAACAATTATGGTGACGCCCGCATGCGCTGCCTCATCCGCAGCGCCTCCGACTTCGAAAGCCAAGGTCTTTCGTATTCGGTCTCCTTAAATTCTGGGACATACACCAACATCGGCACCTATCAGACAGGCAACTATGGTTCCAAGACAGTTTCCGGATATTCCTTCGAACATTATCGAGGCGTCAGTCCCGATTACGGGTCGTCTGATTTCATCGAATTATTACCTTATGTTTCAGCCTTTGGTGATGGCTCGTATCCCGGCGCCCTTTATAACACGGCAGCAATCAAAGATATTCAAAGCCTTGAAATTACCTACCGGACATCTTCTATTTCGGGGAGCCAACCAGTTGTTGCATACGGCCCTGATGAATCGCGCCTAAACACATACGCAATGCCTTTGACAAGTTCTTACTCGACAATAAACATTCCGCTTGAAAATACCAATTATTTTAAGATTGAAACTAGCCAAAGCACCTTGTTTATCAAAGATATCACAATTGATTATTCAAACACAGGCTCTAGCATTCCCTTCGCCTATCTAGGGTCAGGAACAGGCGATTTCCGCATTAATCCGGTCAGATATAGTGGTTCCCTTTTTGATGGCGCCACGGTTAACGTTCCGACCAGCATCGTCAAGTCTGGGAACAATTATACGGTCTTAACCAGCAAAACCTATACTTATTACACTTTTAGCTATATCCAAAGCCATCCCAATTACGCTGACGAAGCCTCGCAAACGAGCCCCGCTGATGTCGCATCCTACTTCACGGCTTTCGGAACTTATCCCGCCAACTACGTTTTCAAGTCCAATTATGCAAGCGCCTCTTCCCTCTTCGGAGACGAAGCGCGCTGCGTTTCCTATTATGAAAGAACTGATGGCTACGCCACCGCAGTACCGTATAAGGGCGATGGTTCAGGTATTCCGCAATACTATGAATGCGATATCGATGTCGACGGAACTTATACAAGCAACAATCGCGGGGTCGGCCGCGTCGTCTGCTGGGTCTTCGGCTTTGACCCGAGCAAGGGCGCCACGAATTATGACTCTTCTATGGTCTGCGTTTATACCGACGATCACTATGCGACTTTCCAAGAGTACCTAAACGATGGTTCCTTTGGTCAAAGATTCAATGCTGAGATGGACCGGACGAATTACGTATGGGGTCCGGCCACGACTTTATCAATTGATTAAAATAAAACAATAATTGGCGGTGAAATATCATTTTGTTCGTTTTAAAGACGAAGAATAGAACATTAACCTATGGTTGTGCTATTATCATTTTATGGATTCGCTGAAAACCCTAATCGACCGCAAGCAATACGAATTAGTTCTCACCCTCACCAAAGATACGGCGGATATGGACTCCATTTCCTATCGCATCGTCGCTTTCATCGGCCTCGGTCGCCTCGCTGACGCTTTACTCTTAATTGAAAAGCATAAGGGTGATTTCGGATCAGACATTTTTAACATCATGAAAATCCATCTTGAGATTTTATTGACGATGCGAAAATACGACAAGGCCCTTGAAGAATTGCATTATTATCAAAACCTTCCTTATATATCTCAGGAGGTTGAAGAATACTTGCGCGATGCTCCGAACATGATTCGCCAGCACGAGCGCGCCAATCGGCAAAATAGAAGGCTTAACGAAGAGGAAATCGAGGATATTTTACATAAAGATAAAGACGATATTTCGCTTTTGGCGGCCCTCAACGATTTACGCGCCTATCGGATCGGCGATTTCTATGAATCAATCATCGATTTAATCAGGCGACAGGAAGTCAATTCGCATGTGCGAACTTATGCCTTGCTGCTCTTGGTGGCCGATGGTTTTCGCGGTCGCATTCATTTTTACAAAAATGAAAAGGAATACGATATTATCCCCGCAGATTTGGAACCGCCGTTCATCGGACCGGCCTATGAGGCGCTTTCCAAGCGGCTCGAAAGCGCTGCCAAAGACCCCTCGGTCAGCGGGATTGCCGTTTCGCTTCTCAACGATCTGATCATCGTTATTTATCCCGATGATCTGCTTAAAGAGAAACCCGAACTGTTGTGCGCTGCGCTGCTTCTCATCGCCTATGAACATCTTAACAGTGCCATCGGCGTTGCCGAAGTCGCATCGAAATTTAACGTTTCGCAAAAAGACTTGAATAATCTAACAAGCCACCTCAAAAAGTATCTAGAAGCGAATCCCCCCATCAAAGCCTAACAGAATATTTCTGCGTTTCATTTGAAATAGATACTAATGTATTCTATACTTTATGGGATTCAATTTTTTATAAGGAGATTTATATAAATGGAAAAGAAAATCAACAAACTCGAAAATTCCAAAATCGAAGTAATCGTCAATGTCGAAAAGGACATCTGGCTCAAAGCGCAGAAAGAAGCCTTTGACAAACTAGCCGCAAATGTCGAAATCAAGGGTTTCCGCAAAGGTAAAGCCCCGCTTGAGATGGTCAAATCCAAAGTTGATCAGGGTCAAGTTTTCGATCGGGCGATCAACGCTTTGCTGCAAGATACATACCGCCAAGTCATCACCGAAGAAAATCTTCGCCCGTTTGCCCGCCCCGTCGTCGATGTCGTCAAATTAAGCGACCTCGAACTCGAGCTGAAATTCACTTTAGTCCTCGCTCCAGAAGTCACCCTCGGTCAGTACAAGGGCTTGCACGCCGATAAAAAAGAAGTCGTGGTCACCGATCATGAAGTCGAGCACGCTATTGAACACTTAGTTAACGATAACGCCTCTCTTGCCGTTAAAGAAGGTGAAGCTGCTTTAGGCGATACCGTCGTGATGGATTTCGAAGGTTTTGTCGATGGCAAAGCGTTCGATGGCGGAAAAGCCGAAAACTATTCTCTCGAACTCGGCTCACATCAATTCATCCCGGGTTTTGAAGAGCAGTTAGTCGGCGTTAAAGTCGGCGATGAAAAAGACATCCAAGTCAAATTCCCTGCCGAATATGTCGCCGAATTAGCGAATAAAGACGCGACGTTTAAAATTAAAGTTCACGAGGTGAAGGAAAAGAAAGTTCCCGAGCTCAATGAAGAATTGATCAAAGACTTGAATCTACCCAACGTAAAAACGGCTGAAGATTTGAAAGCCCACGAAAAAGCCCGCATTCAAAAGCAAAAAGAAGGCGATGCCAAACGTGATTACTTTGAATCTTTAGTCAAGCAGATCCGCGAAGGCGCCAAAATTGATATCGCCAAGGAAATCATCGACGGCGAAGTCGAAGCGATGGAAGAAAACCTCCGCAAGCAGATCGAAGAAAAAGGCTTGACCCTCGACAAGTATCTCGAAATCACCGGTCAGACGATGGAAGCCACTCATGAGCAAATGCGCAAAGAAGCGGATGACAATATTCGCTCCGTCCTCGTCTTGGAAAAAATCGCCGAACTAGAGAAGATCGTCGTCGAAGAAGAAGAGATCGAATTCGAGCTTGCCAAGATTGCCGATCAGTACCATATGCCGATCGAGGAAGTCAAAAAAGTGCTCAAAGACAACATGGATCGCTTCAGCGCCGATGTTCGCTCACGCCGCATCCAAGAATTTATTGTTAACAATAACGATTAAACCATCAATAATATAAATAGGAGGTCTCTCAATGCCAGAAACCACACCCCTGACCTTGCCGCTTCTCGTGACGAGGAGCTTAGTCGTCTTTCCCAATACGAACCAGCCAATCGAAGCCGCACGCCCTTTTTCGATGAAAGCCATCGATGAAAGTCGCGCCAACGCCAGTTCGCTGCTTTTCATCTCGGCGCAGAAGGACCCTAATACCGACGACCCTCTTCCCGATGATGTTTTCATGGTTGGCACTTTGTGCCGCATCATTTCCTTTGGCGATCAGAAAAACTTTTATCGCATTCGGGTTACCGCCACCAAGAGAGTCACTTTCCAGAATATTCGCATCGAAAACAACCACTATATCGCTGAAGGCGTTATTCTCGAAGATCTGAATAATGAGCCAAATGAGACCGCCATCATCGTCAAAAACGTCCTTGAGCAACTTGAGCAAGTTCCAAGCGTCTCCCGCAATTTTCCGCGCCAAGTCGTCAATCAATTATCCAAAGGTTTAAGCGCTGGAGAATTGGCCGATACTTTGGCGACCTATCTCAACATGCCGACCGATCAGCGGCAAACATTGCTCGAAGAACTCGATATCAACAAGCGCCTGATGCTCATTCTCGACGTCATCAATCAAGCGAAAGCCATCGTCGAAATCGATAAGAAAATCCAGACGAGCATTCAGAAATCAACGGAGAAGAATCAACGCGAATATATCCTTCGCGAGAAGATGAAGGCCATCAAAGAAGAACTCGGTGAAATTTCCGAAGGCGAGGAGTCTGAGGAAGACATTTTGAAAAGATTGGATAAGAATCCTTATCCTGATTATGTCAAGGCGAAAGTCAAAGCCGAATTCAGCCGCTTTGAGATGATGCCGCAAGCTTCTTTGGAAGCCTCGTTGATCAAGAGCTACATCGACTTGCTGATGAGCATTCCGTGGTATCAAAAGACGGAAGACAACGATAACCTCGAGGAAGCTGAACGCATTTTGAACGAAGACCACTATGGTCTTGACAAAGTCAAAAAAAGAATCATTGAATATCTTGCGGTCAAGAAGATGACCGGTAATTTGAAAGCGCCGATATTGTGCTTTTATGGCCCACCCGGCGTTGGCAAAACCTCGCTTGGGAAATCGATTGCTCGCGCATTAGGTCGCAAATTTTTCAAAGCCTCTTTAGGCGGCATTTCCGATGAAGCCGAAATCCGGGGCCATCGCCGGACATACGTCGGAAGTATGCCAGGCCGTATTATTTCGGGAATGAAAAAAAGCGGTGTTATCAACCCTGTTTTCCTCCTCGACGAAGTCGATAAGCTTTCCTCGTCTTATAAAGGCGATCCTGCAAGCGCCCTTCTTGAGGTTCTCGACCCCGAGCAGAACTTTGCTTTCAACGATAACTACGTCGAAGAGCCCTACGATTTGAGCAACGTCTTGTTCATCGCGACGGCCAACTATCTCGAAAATGTCCCTGCGCCCCTTCGCGACCGCTTGGAATTAATCGAAGTCAACTCGTACACCGAGCTTGAAAAGATTCAAATCGCCAAGCATTTCTTGCTTAAAAAGCAGAAGAAGGCCAATGGCATCGAAGATAAAAAGATATCGTTTACCGATGAAGCTTATCGCTACATCATCCAATCGTACACCCGTGAAGCCGGCGTGCGCGAATTAGAGCGTAAAATCGCTGCTATCATTCGCAAAATCGTCGTCGAGATCGTCAAAAATCCCCAATTGACTGAAATTGAAGTGACGCCCGAACTCGTCAACAAACATCTTGGCATCGAACTTTTCGAAAACACGAAAAAGGAAAAGGAAAACCAAATAGGCGTCGTCACCGGTCTTGCCTATACCGAATACGGCGGCGACATCCTCCCCATCGAAGTCAACTATTTTCCCGGCAAAGGCAATCTCGTCTTGACCGGCAAGTTAGGCGATGTCATGAAAGAGAGCGCCAGCATCGCCCTCGACTATATCCGCAGCAACGCCGATCGCTATCATATCGATAGCGAAATCTTCGCCAAAAATGACATTCATATTCACGTTCCTGAAGGCGCTGTGCCCAAAGATGGTCCAAGTGCCGGCATCGCCATCGCGACCGCCATCATTTCCTGCTTAACCAAACAAGCCGTCGACGCCAATGTGGCCATGACCGGGGAAGTTACCTTAAGAGGTTACGCCCTTCCAATCGGAGGCTTGCGCGAGAAATCCCTCGCCGCCCTTCGCAGCGGTATTAAAACGATTATCGTTCCCAAAGACAACAAGAAAGCGGTGGACGAACTCCCCAAAGAAGTCAAAGATGCTCTCAATATCGTCTACATGAAGACGGTCGACGACGCCTTGAATGTCGCCTACGTGAAATAATGATCGACTTTCGCAATGCTACCTTTATTAAAAGCGTGCCATCGTTGGCTTTACGGCCCGATGGCCTTTTCGATATTGTCTTCGTCGGGCGCAGCAATGTCGGCAAATCATCTTTGATCAACGCTCTTTGCTCACGTAAGGATTTAGCTTTCACTTCCTCGAAGCCTGGTCACACACGCCTGCTTAACTACTACAATATCGATAACAAATTCTATCTGGTCGACGCTCCTGGTTATGGATATATTGCGAAAGGCCCGCGCTACTCATTCGAAGCGATGATGGAAGGTTATTTCGCCTCTTTCAAACCACGCCTTGTCGTATTTCTTTTCGATTGCCGGCGCCTGCCGATAGAAGAAGACGTTTCCTTTCTTAAATATTTAAACGATTCGGAAATCAAAGTTTTGCTCGTATTGACCAAAGCCGACAAATTAGGGCAGAGCGAAAAAGCGGCGATCATCAAAAACATCGCTCCGCTTTTGAAAGAATACGGCGAGCGGGAATATTATCTAGCCAGCATCCGAAATGTAGCTTCCATCGACAAGATTAAAAACGCGATTGCGTCAATTATATAGCGATCGCCCTAAAGATTTTTGATTTCGGGGAAACTATTTTATCCACTTCCCTTTCTGGCCTAGGAATATCCGAGTTGCTCCAGTCGATTGTCGATGGTCTATATGAAGAAGACAGCTGCAACAAATATCGCTCGAGCGGTGAAGGAAGCATCTACCTTAAGCTTTATGTTGCTATGCAAAGCGGCGAAGTGAACACCGAATTAAAAATCGATAATTACCAATTAGTGCTTATCTCGGCGTTTATGGACGATGATAATTACAGTCGACTCGAGGTTAAATTCGGCAACGTTTCAACGTTAAAACCAAATCTTAACGATTACCCGCTGAGCGATTAATATATCGTCTCACGTTAGATTCAATCAACTGCCGATCAAGCCGCGACTTTGTCGCGGTTTTCATTTAGTATCAAAAAACGAGCAATTGTCATCTTTTCTTGTGAAAATGGCGTTTCTTGAATATAATGTATTTATTCCGTTGAAGAGGAGTTCGCGCCTCCCTTGTTGCTAGAGATTCATCGTCTGGTGGAAAGATGAAAGCAAAGATGCGCGTTGTCGCCTTGAAGGAAGAATAGGAATATTCCGCCACCCACGTTACGGGTCTTGAGGTGCATATCGAATCGGATATGAATTAAGGTGGTACCGCGCAATTGCGTCCTTATGTGGACGCTTTTTATTTTTTAGGAGGTCAGAATATGGCACTAGATAAACGCTACAATTCCCACGCCGTCGAAAAGGGAAAATATCAAACTTGGCAAGAGAGAGGCTATTTTAAAGCCGGCGATTTAACCAAGCCGCCTTTTTGCCTCGTCATCCCTCCGCCTAATGTCACTGGCAAGCTCCATCTCGGACACGCCTGGAACAATGCGATTCAAGATGTGATCACCCGCTATAAAAAAGCCCGCGGTTACGATGTTCTCTGGCTGCCGGGTATGGATCACGCCGGAATAGCTACCCAGGCAAAAGTCGAAGAATTGCTACGCAAAGAGGGCCGTGACAAATACGCTTTAGGTCGCGAAAATTTTCTTGCCGAAATGTGGAAGTGGAAAGACCACTATGCGAATTCGATTCACGAGCAGTGGGCCTCTTTGGGTTTGGCTCTTGATTATGAAAAGGAAAGTTTCACCCTTGATTCCAATCTCGATTTAGCGGTTCGGACCGTGTTCGTGAAACTATATCAAAAAGGTCTCATCTACCGCGGCGAGCGGATCATCAACATCGACCCGCAATTAAAGACAGCCTTATCAAACATTGAAGTTGTCCATAAGGACACCAAAGGCAATTTCTACTTTTTCCGCTATCCAATCGCTAAAAGCGATGAATCGCTAATCATCGCGACCACGAGACCAGAGACGATGTTCGGCGACGTCGCCGTCTTCGTCAATCCCAGCGACGAGCGATATCACCAGCTCATCGGCAAAAAAGTCATCAATCCTGCCGATGGCAGAGAACTACCGATTATGGCGGATGCCTATGTCGATAAACAATTCGGCACCGGCGTGATGAAGTGCACTCCGGCGCACGACTTTAACGATTTTGCTCTTTCCGAAAAATACGGTCTAGAAAAACCGAGATGCTTGAATATTGACGGTTCGATGAATGAAAGAGCCGGAAAATACCAAGGCCTCGATCGTTTTGCCTGCCGTGAAAAACTTGTCGATGAAATTAAATCGCAAGGTCTCTTTGTCAAAGTCGAGAAGATCTTGCACTCCGTCGGCCATAGTGAACGGACCGATGTCGTCGTCGAACCCTTTTTAAGCAAGCAGTGGTTTGTGAAGATGCGCCCTCTCGCTGATCAAGCTTTAAGCAAAAGCGAAGTCGATTTCATCCCTAAACGGTTTCAGAAAATTTTCCGAAATTGGATGGAAAATGCTGAGGACTGGTGCATTTCCCGCCAGCTGTGGTGGGGACACCGCGTTCCGGTCTACTATCACAAGACGACCGGAAAAACCATCGTTTCAATCAACCCACCCGCTAATCTTGAAGAATACGAACAAGACCCCGATGTTCTCGATACATGGTTTTCGTCGGCCCTCTGGCCTTTCGCGACGCTGGGTTGGCCAAACCTCACCCCTGAATACGAGCGCTATTATCCTAGTTCGGTGTTAGTCACGGCTTACGACATCATTTTCTTCTGGGTCAGCCGCATGATTTTCCAAGGGCTCGAGTTCACCGGCAAATCGCCTTTCCAAAAATGCGTAATCCACGGCCTTATCCGCGATGAAAAAGGGCGGAAGATGACGAAATCGTTAGGAAACGGAGTCGATCCCCTCGAAATTATCGATAAGCACGGCGTCGACGCTCTGCGCTACTTTTTGATGAGCAACATGGCTCCGGGCCAAGACACGCGCTATAGCGAAGAGAAGATTATCGCCGGGAGCAATTATCTAAATAAGATATGGAATTCTGCACGCTATGTCTTGTCGATTTTAGGAGACGATTTCAAGCCGCGAGAAATCGACTGCCGGGAATTGTCGGCCCTTGATCTGCACATTCTTCACAAGCACGAAAAAACACTGCAAAATGTCACTCGCAACATGGACAAATATCAGTTTGCGATCGCGTTAAAGCATTTATATGGATTCGTCTATGATGATTTCTGCTCCAAATACCTCGAGATGTCAAAAGTGACACTCAACCTTGAAAACGCCAAGCGCGGCGAAGCAACCAGACAAGTCCTCTATTCGATTCTAAAAGACATCATCATTATGATGGCACCTTATACTCCTTTTATTTGCGAAGAGTTATATCTCGCCCTTCCCGAGCACCAAGCTTCGGTCATGCTTGAACCATATCCGCTAGCAAAGAAAAGCAAAATCAGCAAAAAGGATCTCGAAAACGTGGAAAATATCTACAGCGCGATTCAAGATATTCGCAATTATAAAGTCGAGCGAAATTTAGCCCCTAACCATCCTTTGATTTTAAAACTTCGCGAGAAGAGGCCTCTTTTTGCCAACTTTGGCGATTATTTATCACGCTTTGCTTTTGCTAAGAAGGTTGTGGTTGTCGGCGATTTGGATTTGGAACAAGAAAATTTAGTTCTCTTTTATCAAGGTTTTGACCTCGCGATTGAAGAGACCATCAGCAAAGAGGAAATCCTTGCTAAATTGGACAAGGAAAAAGAGTACCTAAACGCTGAGATCAAGCGCTCAAAAGGCATGCTTGAAAACGCCAACTTCCTCGCTAAGGCACCAAGTGAAAAAATCGCTCTCGAGAAAGAAAAACATCGGCGCAACCTCGAACTGCTGAAAATAGTAGATAGCAAAATCAAAAAAATCGGATAACGATCCTAAAATACATCTTTTCTCTTTCGGCCTCCTATATATTATTAGGAGGTCTTTTATGAACAAACAATTGATGACGCTAGAAGAGACGGAGCAGCACGTCGTCGGTGAAGCGATTACGATGACGGCTGTCATGACTATCGCCGTCATCGCCCTCGTGGCCGTGATTGTCTATCGGCTTTTCATGTCAGGCAAAGGTTCGACAACTTTACCTGGGGGATTCAAGTTCGAATGGAAATAGCTGTTCGTGCGGATTAAGGATTTGCCGATTTCCGAGCGGCCTCGTGAGAAAGCGCTACGCTATGGAATAGAGAGTCTGAGCAATATCGAGGTGCTGGCGCTAATCGTCAGCCAAGGCGTCAAAGGTTCCAGCGCCCTCGATATTGCATCGCTTCTAATCTCAGGCGCAAACGGTATTCACAACCTGACAAAAATGTCATTGGACAACGTTCAGAAAATTGCTGGTTTAAGCAGAATTACAGCGTTGCGTTTGATGGCTGTATTCGAAGTCTATAAACGTTTGGATAAAGCCGAAATCGATGCGCTTGATGAAAGGCTGACCGCGGAAATTATATTTAAAAAATATAAAGAAGAGTTCGCCACTGCAAGCCAAGAGCAATTTATCATTGTCCTCCTCAATCGGCGCGGCCAATTCCAATTCGAGAAGAGAATGTATAAAGGAACCGCCGATCGCTTTCCGCTTTCCGTCAGTGAAATAATCGGCGAACTACTTAGTCATAATTGCTCTTCTTTCATCATTGTCCACAATCACCCTAATGGTAAAATCGAGCCGAGCGATGATGATTTAATCGCCACCAAAGTTATTGCCGAAGAAGCTGCGAAACTTCGCATTTTTCTTCGTGACCACGTTATTATTTCCGAACATGCGTACTTCTCTTTTTCCGATCGTGGATTGATCAAAACATCAGCATAATTCATGCCAAAAAGAACCATTCCATTTAACATACGTTAAAAAAAGATTGCCACACTTTAGCTAAGTGTTTATAATATCTTCGTTGTCGCCTCACGAGCTACAACCGCCTAGAAAAGGTAACTAACAAATCTTGATGATTGACCTCGATAGCGAGTCATTAGTGCATATTGAAAAAGAGGAGGTAACCAATGTACGCAATTATTGAAACCGGTGGCAAGCAAGTCAAGGTTGAAGTCGGCCAAAAAATCTATGTCGAAAAACTAGATGCAGAAGTCGAATCGAATTATACCTTTGATAAAGTGCTTCTTATCGGTGGTAGCAAGGCTATCGTCGGTAACCCTTACGTCAAAGACGCAAGTGTTGTCGCGAAAATTGTCAAGCAAGGTCTTAGCAAGAAACTCAGAGTCTTCAAATATCGCAACAAGACCAATGAGCGTAAGACAATCGGCCATCGTCAGCCATATACTTGTCTGCTCATCGAATCAATCAACGGTTAATTATGATTAAAGTCACTTACGAATCGGTAAACGAACAGATTGCCAGTCTTGAAATCAAAGGTCACGCCTTAAGCGCTGAACATGGTCAAGACCTCATCTGCAGCGCCGTCTCCGCGGTGACCTTCGGAGGTCTTAACGCCCTCCATAGCCAACAATCGTTCGCCATTGCCATTTCCGAAGGTTATGTGGCAGTAGCGGCGAAAGGCGAGATTTCTTCAGAGGATGAAATCGTCTTGAAAACAATTCTGACTCAGCTGGAAACTATCGCTCGCGA
>JBAZDT010000010.1:0-14849 GCA_041654325.1 Bacilli bacterium
AAACGTTATAGCTGAAGCGGACTTCAAGAGCCGGATAAGCGCGTTTGAAGGCCATCGCCACCAAGTAGCGAAGCGAGGTTTCATAGGTATTGATGGCGTCGGTGCTTTTAACCGTCAAAAATTCAACCCCGGCATCATAATATACTTCATATGTTAACTCGCGGATGCGGTTGTTGACTTTGGCGCAGACGAAATCTTTTTTCGGATCATCGATAAGATCCTTGAGAGCGACTTTCTTTTCAAAAGTTTTTTCTATTCCTTGATACTTTAGTGTGAATGACATAATACGACCCCCTTAGGCGTGTAAGAAAATATTACAAGAATCAAGCGCGCATTGCAAGCGCTTACATGCCTAAGTCAAAGAATCGTCATTGACCTTATTATTTGTCTTCGGCGCGCAAAAAGAAGCATAGCTTCTATTATTTCATTTGCATTTTTGACCAAGCGCATCTCACCATTTGGGCCCGCAATCGTTTCTTTACATTATTTTCATAATTCAATAGAATTATAAAAGGAATCGGACAATTAATGATGAATGTCAATTGTCGATTGCCAGATTGATTCGACATGCGAAATGTGAACTTCGATTCAATCGGAAATCATTTGAAGGATAGCAATCTGCGCCATAACATGAGCGCAAAAGCATTAGATTAAAGGAGGATAGAGCATGAAAAAAGCTATGGTATATATTCAAAGCGGTGGTCCGACCGCTGTTATCAATACTTCGCTTTACGGAGCGATTATCGAGGCCAAAAAACATCCTGATAAAATCGACCGCATCTACGGATCACTTTATGGCGTGGAAGGTTTAATCGTCGATGATTTAATCGACTTGGGTCAAGAAGACGAAGAAACAATCGAACTTTTAAAGCAAACGCCGGGAGCCGCCCTTGGCTCGACGCGTTACAAGCTTCCGAAAGATTTGCACGACAAGCAATACATGAGCATCCTTGAGACGCTTAAAAAACACAATATTGGCTATGTTTTCGTCAATGGTGGCAACGATTCGATGGATACCTGCCACAAGCTTTCCCTCCTGTGTCAAGAAATTGGTTATGATTGCAAGGTGATGGGCGTTCCTAAAACGGTCGATAACGATTTAGCCTTAACCGATCATTCGCTCGGCTTCGCAAGCGCCGCTAGACATGTTGTCAATACCGTCAATTCCATTTGCATTGACGCGCGCGTTTACAAGCGCGGTAAAGTTTATATTATCGAAGTTATGGGTCGCAACGCCGGTTGGCTCACCGCCTCGGTCGACCTTCTTCCTGAAGGCATTCGACCAGATTTGATCTACTTGCCAGAAAACCCGTTTAGCGTCGACGACTTTTTACGCGATGTTAAAAAATTGTTCGATGAAAAAGGCAATGCCATCGTCGTTATTTCTGAAGGCATATCCTTCGAGCGCGACATGACCAAAGCGCGAATCGACGCTTTTAACCATCTTCAACTCGGCGGCGTCGGCGATGAACTCGCGGATATGGTTGAGGTGCGCCTCGATTTGCCGACCCGCTCAATTGAATTATCGCTTCCGCAGAGAGCCGATTCTTTACTCGTCAGCAAAGTCGATCAAGAAGAAGCAATCGCCTGCGGAACCTTAGCCGTTCAATATGCCTTGGCGGGCCACACGGGAGAGATGGTGTGCATCAAACGGGTCAGCGATGATCCTTATCGAGTCAAATATGTTCCTGAAGATATCGCCAAAATCGCCAACGAAGAAAAAGTCGTGCCACAATCGATGATGGGTGGCCCGAAACATATGGATCCTTCTTTCCGCGCCTACTGCTTGCCGTTGATTCAAGGCGCGGTGGACATCAAATTCGAAAACGGTATTTACAAATCCGCGGTTCTAAAGAAAGTCAAAGTACTCTAATAAGTCGGCTAACGTCGACTTTTTTTATAGATAATTAACGATAAAATCTTGGTCCATGTTCGCGTCGATTCCGAAATGATGCGATTCCTGATACTCTCCAGCCAAGAAGCGTTGGGCGACAGGGACGATCGTTTCGCCAAGATTGAATGTTTCGCGCAGCAAAACGCCATCTTCCAAAGAGAAGGCTCGCACATCGACAAGATAAAGGGTTTTTTCACTTTGGCTTGCCGCAGGAAATATTAGATTGTTGTAGATTTTAGCAGCATCATCATATTGGCGGTCATAAAAGAAGAATACCGCCTCGCTTGTGTTGTTGAGATAATAATCGGCGGTTTGAAAAGTGGCGATTGAAATAATGGAGTTAACCTTGACCAAAATATTCATCATATTCAAAAAAGGTTCATAGGTTTGGGCCGTCATCTTGCTTGTCGCGCCACGAGCATAATGGGAACTATCCTGAAACACCATGAAGTATGGGAATTCGATCGATGCCAAAAAGATATCTTGATAGGCGTTCCAAATTTCGGCGTACTGCTCATAATCCGGATCGTCTAGCGAATCAAAAGTCAGATAGTGAACGAGAACTTTCGTCTCATTGATATAACGGAGGAGATTGGGCTTAAAAGCTTGGCAAGCCGAACATCCGCTGTGGCCGACATAAAAGATAAATGATTCATCGTTTTCGAGCATTGAGAGAACTTCTTCGCTATTTGTGTGCCGAACATAATCGGCAACTTGGCTATTGCTGCTTAAAGTCGCCACATCGTGCAACTCGCCATTGCGATTAAGCGAAATAACCTCTGTCGGCTGCGTTGGATCGCAGGAGGTAAGAAGTAATGGAATAAGAAAGAGAAAACTCAAAAATGGTGATTTCATATTGAGTAGTATAGCACCCTTTATTTTATAAAAAAAGAATCTGATACGGAAAGCGAACCATCGGTTTTTGCACCATCTTTCCTTGTTATGTTCCCTTGGCTATTGCTATAATATTTCCGGTAAGTGAGGAATCAGCGATGAATGTTTGGCACATGGCTCCAAAAGAGCGAATAAAACCCGAAAGTTTTTTAGCGTGTATCGAAATATCAAAAGGTAGCAAAAATAAATACGAGCTCGAAAAGCAAACCGGAACCTTAATTCTCGACCGCATTTTATACACCTCGACACACTACCCGCAAAACTATGGTTTTATCCCCCTGACGTATGCTGAGGATCTCGACCCTCTCGACGTCCTTGTCCTCTCCTCAGAATCAATCGTGCCTCTCGCTTTGGTCGAGTGCTATCCCATCGGCATTCTCGAGATGATCGACGGCGGTTTTCTCGATGAGAAAATCATCGCCGTGTGCAAAAGCGATCCGATTTTCAATATATATAAAGATATTCGCGACCTTCCTCCGCATATCGCCGATGAAATACGCCACTTCTTCCGCGTTTACAAGCAACTGGAAAACAAGAAGACCATCGTCAACAGCATGCGCGGAGCGAAATACGCCAAAGAAGTTATCGCCAAGTGCTTAAAAGCCTACGAAGACAAATTCGTCGAATATAAACCCTTTGTTTATTAAAGAAGATGATAAAAAACGCCTCACTTAACCGCTGAGGCGTTTTTGATGATGGCTTTCCATTTCATATGGGCGATGCGCTTATAAATCGGATCTTTCGTCTTGATGTAGTGCATCTGCGCCCAGTAGTACCACAAAATGTCTTGGCATGCGATCAGGCGCAATAAACGCCGGTACATCGTCTTCTCGATTTTCTTACCAAAATATGCTTTGAGGAAAAGTTGTCTTGCTGCTTCGCTCTCAATCTTGTTTTCACTGATAAAACTGGCTAGATCAAAAAGAGGATTGTTATCGCTGGCGTACTCATAATCGATCAAAAATAGTTTACGGCCGCGGAAGAGAAGATTACCGTTAACGACATCGTTGTGGCATAAAATCGCCGGTTCGTCATCATAAAACCGCTCGACGGAAGCGATTATTTTACGCTCGTAAACGGTATCGACAAAGTCGATGCAATGCGAGCGATAGTAAGCAAGGCGACCGAAAATATCGAATGATTTACCGCTGTGAATTTTGGCGCGATGAAGTTTTTTCAAGGTCTTGGCGACGAGAACAAGCTGTTCGTCATTCGGCTGCTCGATGATTTTCGTTGTGCGCGGGATGAAAGATGATAATTTCGTGCCATCATCTTCATTAAAAAAGAGAACTTTTTCAGAAATTTTCAGCGACGCGATTTTTTGAATTACCTGCGATTCGAGGTGGGAATCATAAAAGCGATCCTCACTCGACCTTTTAATCCGTAAAACATGCTTTTTATCAATAAGGTAAGAGTAGTTTGAAAAACCGGCTTTGAGAGGTTCGATGCGCTCTGCTTTCAGCCCGGTTATAACATGGTAGATATTTCTGATTTCGCTGACTCTTGGCATTATTACTTAACCTTGAGGCGAACGGCGTTTTTAAACAATTCTTCAGTTGCTGGGCGAATGAATGAAACATAAATCGTTTCATATTTTTTGACATGGGCTTCGCCCTTGGTTTCGCCGCGCGTCACATCGCGTTTGAAGGCATACATGACTTCTCCGCGATCGGCGCTTGAGCACAAGAGGGCGATTTCGGCGGCGGTCACTAAATCCTCATCGCTTGGATTGATTTTGCTGATGACGACATGGGCTCCTGGCTGGTTGAGGAGATGGAGCCAAATGTGCTGACGATTGGCGTAGACGAACGAAAGGTAATCGTTTTGGTCGGCGGTTTTGCCGAAAAAGAACTTCGCACCTTTGCTTTCGATGGAATAAGGCGCGTATTTTTTAGTCACCGGCAGATGGATTTTTTCTTTATCCGTGACAAGTTTGTTCTCGGCGACGAAACGGTCGATTTCCTCTTCGCTAGACGACATCAAAAAATCTTTGACAAATAAGTTCTCACGCAATTCTTTATCGGCATCCTCAATGAGTTTCTCGCTCATCTCAATCGTGCTTTTGGCTTTTTTGTACAATTTGTAAAAATGCTGGACATTTTCGGCAAGGGTCTTCGTTTTATCAAGAGTTATGAGGCGGCGATTGACTTTTATTTCATCGGTGTGCCATTTTTTGTCATAAGACAAGGTCAAGATGGCATCGGCATCATCTTTAAGATGCAGTTGTGCTTCGGCGGCGAGGACATCTTTTTTGATATTGTCGATTTTGCGCGATGATGAGCGGATGCGCGAATTGATCAACTTGAAAAGGCGGATGAACTTCTCCTGGTTGCGGGTCATTGAAGATTGATGGAGGCGGCTCAGCTCATAATTGACGTATTTAATATAAGAAAATTCTTTTTCAACACCATCGGATTTGCTTTGTCCTGCTTTCGCCGGCGGCTCATATTTAAACCCGCGAGCGACGATGCGTGGCGCGTCGATGGTGTTTTTGCGAAAAGCGTTCAAGATCTTTTCTTCGCCATCGGTGATGATGAAGTTCGGGTGGGCGGAAATCAGTTCGATAATCAGATAGCGGGTTGATGCTTTATAAGCGCTGCTCGTCACTTCGAATTCGAAGCGTATGACGCGATCGTCATTAATTTGGACGACATCTTTAACGTAAGCATTATTCAATTCTTTCTTTAGAAAGACATAAAGCGGATTCACCAGCGGTGGAGGAATATTGTCTAAGTCGCAGACAAAGACAGAGGGATTGGCGTTATCGAGGTTGACAACAAGATGGCTCTCTTTTTTCTTCGAGAGTTGGAAGTAAAAAATGCGACTTGAATAGAAGGTAATCTTGCGCAGCCGCTGACCAATTACCTGGGGGCGGATGATGTCAATTAAGAGGCGGAAATCGTTCTGTGATAATCTCATAAAGTAATTATAGCATAATTAGAATTGATTTAGTTTAGGCCATCGCCTATAATTAAGTTTACTTATTATGGAAAAAGAAGCAACTCCGATTAAAGAAGGTTTACTCATTATCATTTCTGGGCCAAGCGGCGTTGGAAAAGGCACAATTAGGCGCCAAGTGATGAGCGATGAGACGCTGAATCTTGTCTATAGTGTCTCGATGACAACGCGGAAGAAACGCGAATCAGAAGTCGAAGGTGTCGACTATTTTTTTGTTTCAAACGAAGAATTCGACCAGCATATACGCAACAATGATTTTCTCGAATGGGCCGAGTTCGTCGGTAACCGCTATGGGACGCCGAAAAAATATGTCGATGATCTCCGGAAGCAGGGTAAGAATGTCGTCTTGGAAATTGAAGTGCAGGGAACAAAACAAGTTTTGAACACCTATAAAGGCAGCAATGTCATCTCCATATTTGTCATTCCTCCGACGTTTGAAGACCTCGAGAAGCGTATCCGCCATCGTTCGACGGAATCTGAAGACATCATTCAAAAACGCCTAGCCAAAGCTCGCAAAGAAATGTTTTTGAAGTTCCACTATGAATACGTCGTTTTAAACGATCGGCCCGATCGCGCCGGTCGAGAAATTAGAGACATAATCAAAAATAAAATCAATGCCAAATTCATCTGACGACAAAGGTCGAACATGCGCATTTTAGACATTCTAACCGAACATCGCGTCAACGCATTGAATCGCCCTTTTTCTTATGTTTATTACGGGAGCAAAGAAGTGCGCGCCGGATTTCGCGTCTTGATCAAGTTTCACCATCAAGACCTGGTCGGATATGTGACAAAAGTTGAAGAGACCACAAAGAGTTTAGCGGAAATCGAAGTCGAAAAAGGTTTCAATATTCAGCCGATAATCGATGTAATCGATGATAGTGAACTTTTAAATGGCGAATTAATGGGGCTTGTCGACAAAATTTGCGATCATTATCTTGTCTCGAAAATCAGCGTTTTGCAGACGATGCTCCCCAAGTCATTAAAGCCGCGGATGTCGTCTCTTCGAGGACCCAAAGCATATTATGATAAATACCTTGCCGTTGTCGACGATAGCGAGGAAGGGCTTACCCCACGTCAAATCGAACTCTTGCGCCTAATCAAGCAAAATGGTCGCATTTTAAAGCGCGACGCCCATTCGCCGAGCATCGTCGAGAAATTGATAATGACCAACCATTTACACATCGTCGAGGTCGAACGCTATCGCTTAGAAATTCCCGATTATCAAAAAGAGACCGTCAAGACGCTTAACGATAGTCAAAAAGCTGCTGTTAAAAGTATTGCTGAAACAGATAAAACCGTCAGTCTCTTGCAAGGCGTGACCGGCAGTGGCAAGACGGAAGTCTACCTCGCTTTATCAGAAGCGGTCATCGCTGAGGGTCGCAATGTCTTGATGCTCGTTCCCGAAATCGCTTTGACGCCGATTATGGTCGAATACTTTCAAAGGCGCTTTCATGGTGATGTCGCTATTTTGCACAGCGAGCTGACCGATGCCGAAAAATATGATGAGTATCGGCGAATCGCCAAAGGCGAGTGCCGCGTTGTCGTCGGAGCACGAAGCGCAATTTTCGCACCGCTAGATAATATCGGTTTATTCATTCTCGACGAAGAACACGTCGAATCTTATAAGCAAGATGTCGCTCCGTATTATCACGCCCGTGAAATAGCGATTATGCGCGCTGAATATCACCACGCCAAAGTCGTCCTCGGCAGTGCGACCCCTTCCCTCGAAAGTAAAGCTCGGGCCTTAAAAGGCGTCTATCATTACGCCGAACTGCCAAATCGGATCAACGAGCAAGGATTGCCGCAAGTATCGATTATCGATTTGTCGAATCCGCGCAGTTTGACCCGTCAATCAGTGATGTTTTCTGAATCTTTAATTCAAAAAATGTCCGATCGATTGGAAAAGAATGAACAAATTGTACTCTTGATTAACCGTCGGGGATTCAGCGGCTATGTGACTTGTCGCTCGTGCGGTCACATATTTAAATGTCCGGAATGCGGAATAACTTTGACCTATCACCGCGAAGATGAAATGTTGAAGTGCCATCATTGCAACCATGTCGAATTTGCCCCGAAAACATGTCCGGAATGCGGTGGGACCTATTTCTCGAAAAGTGGTTTTGGAACTGAGCGGATCGTCGACGAAGTGCACAAACTTTTTCCACAAGCGCGGACCCTCCGCCTCGATAGCGATGTCGGCCGCGTGCGCAAGACGATCGGCAAGACCATCGAGGCCTTTCGCAACAAAGAAGCCGATGTTCTTGTCGGGACGCAGATGATCGCCAAAGGACACGACTTTCCCGATGTGACATTAGTTGGCATCGTCCTTGCTGATATTGGTCTATCCTTGCCATCTTTTCGCAGTAGTGAAAGAGCTTTTGAACTCATTACGCAAGCCGTCGGTAGAAGCGGGAGAGCGGCGAAAACTGGCGAAGCCATCATTCAAACCTTTAACCCCAATCACTATGCCATCCGCCTTGCCGCGGCACAAGATTATGAAACCTTTTTTAGAAAGGAAATGCTCGTCCGCAAAATTCAGCAATATCCGCCCTATACTTTTTTGACGAGCGTGCAAGTGTCTTCAAAAAAAGAAGAGCTGGCCATCGACACTATCCACCGTATCGCCGAAGATGTCGCCAAAAAGAATTTTCGCGATGTTTCAATCTTGGGGCCAGTGTCCCCTTATATCGCCTTTGAAAAGGAAACACATCATCGCCTCTTGCTTCTAAAATATAAAGATGAAACTGAGATTAAAGAGTATCTGGCGAAACTTTTAAACTCCATTCGAACAAAGCCCCAGATTAATATCGCGGTAAATGTCGATCCCTATAACTTTTAAATAAAAGTTGAAAACGCAGTGTTATAATGATAAAGAAAGTTGGTGTTTAACATGATTACTATCTCGATTATCGGCCTTGATCAATTTGTCGTTGCGAAATACTCTTTGGAACACACCAAACCGCTCGCCAATCTTTTTGAAACGCCGATGGACAATCTGAATTTCTATGCTCCGAATTGCTCTTTTTATCACGCGGGAATTGACCAAACTTCTTGGAACACTTTGGTTCGCGTACACGCACCGAAACAATATGAGGCCCTCGAAGACAAAATCAGCAAGTATTTGCTGAGCACTCTCGCTGAGTTTTCGATCAATATCGCCATCGAGTTTTTCTATTACCTTCCGCGCAATCGCCACGAGTTTGTCAATCCCGAATACCCTCGCTTTATGACCCATGAAAACGTTGTCGACATCGAACACGACGATGAAGACGAAGATGACGAGATTGATGACGAAGAAGAAATCTACGATGGCAACGTCTTCGCCGGCATTGAGGACAAAATCAAATAAAGCAGCGCATCTCTAACGACATTTTGTCGTTTTATATGGTGGTAATGTGTCTTTTCAATTAATATACTATGTATTGAGGTCCAGGAAATGAAAGCATTAGAAATAGTTCAAAGCGTTCTAAAGCAAATCCTCTATGAAGGAGTGGAATTTCAGCAAGCCCTCAAAGCCGCTTTCAAAGATAAACCGGAAGACAAAGAACATTCTTCGCTCGTCTCGGCAATTCTCGGATGCGAACTTCGCCACCATCTCTTGTTCGAGCGCATCGTCAACGACCTAAACGACGATTATAGCCAAGAGCAACGCTGTTTAATCTATGCCGCTTTAGCCAATAATCTCTTTTTGAAAAGAATCGAACAACCCGAGATTATCGAACATGTTCGCAGCAGTTTTGACGAAACCAAAATAGTCAAAGTCGAAAAACTCCTCGCCTATCAAGACTCTCCGCGCGACCTCATTCCCGAATCGATTCCACTTGAATCCATCGAATATTTTTCACTTCGTTTCAATACTCCTGAATGGCTCGTCAAAATGTGGCAGAAGCACTTCGGTCGGGGTGTGACCTTAAAACTTTTGAAAAAGAACAACAAGCCCCAACTCTTGTCGTGCCGCGTCAACACGATGGTGACGACAGCAGAACAAATTCTTGCTGACAACCCCGAATTCCGCGCCGCCACGATAAATGATATGGTCATCTATCAAGGCAAATCTCCCATTCGCAAAAATACGTTCTTTCAAACCTTTGATGTTTTTTTGCTCAAACTTGGCATCAAAGAATTGATGGACCGCATTTGCTCGGACGATATCAATGAAGTTCTTATGTATTCCGGCAAAGATAATTCCATCGTCCGCGAATTGTTCTTGAAATACCAAAAGCGCATCGGGATTAATCTTGGAGTACCAAATCTCGACGAAAGGTTGGATTTAACGAAGGCGATTAAATACAATCAACTATCAAACGTGAATTTTTTCGCCGCCGAACCCCTGGAGATGCGGGCGGCGATTTCCAAACCGCAGGATTTAGTCATCGTCCATCCGAAAAGTTCGGATTTCGATTTAATTAGATCTTATCCGGACTATTTATTGCATTTTAAAAAAGAAAATATCGATGCTCTTGTCGCTAAGCAGAAAGAAACCCTCGAAGGCGCGGCGAATTACGTCGCCGAAAATGGGATCTTTGTCTATTTGGTCTCGACGATCAACCGCAAAGAGGGACATTCGCTAATCATGGAATTTCTCGACAAAAATCGTGAATTTTCCCTAATTGAGGAAAAGCAAAGATTTCCTTTCGATGCCCTCGACACAGCCCTCTACTATGCGATCATGAAGCGAAAAGTCGAGGCCAAAGTAAGTGAATAACATTTATAATCTAAGCCATGAAAAACTCGTCGCCGCGATGATTGAAAAAGGCAAAAAAGCCTTTCGGGCGACCCAACTTTTTATTTGGCTCTATGAAAAAGGCGCGACATCATTCGACGAGATGACCGATGTCGCTTTGAAATTCCGCGAGGTATTGAAAACCGAGTATTTTTTTGCTTTGCCGCGAATCCACACAATTCAAAAATCAGTCGATGGAACGATCAAACTGCTGCTTGAATTAAACGACGGCAGCAAAGTCGAGACAGCCTTGCTCCGCTATAATTATGGCAACGCCTTATGCGTTTCGAGCCAAGTCGGCTGCAACATGGGTTGCTCCTTTTGCGCTTCGGGTTTACTTCGCAAACAACGCAATCTCGAAGTTGGGGAAATGGTCGGTCAAGTGCTCATCATGAATCGCTTGCTCAAAGAAGAAGGCGAAGATCAAGCGGTCAGCCACATCGTCGTGATGGGGACCGGCGAACCTTTTGATAATTACGAAAACGTCATGGATTTTGTCCGCATCGTCAACCACCCCAAAGCTTTTGCCATCGGGGCGCGGCGCATCACCGTTTCAACGTGCGGAATCGTTCCGCGCATCTACGAATACGCTAACGAGGGACTACAGGTAAACCTTGCCATTTCGCTCCATGCTCCCAACAACGAAATCCGCAATCAACTGATGCGCATAAACCAAGCATATCCTCTCGAAAAATTAATCGAAGCGGTTAAGTATTATGTCGATAAAAGCGGTCGTCGCGTCACTTTTGAATACATTATGATCGATGGAGTTAACGACACCATTTCTCATGCTGACGAACTATCGGATTTAATCCGCGGAATAGAAGCTTATGTTAATCTCATTCCCTATAATCCGATTGTCGGGAACGGTTATCGCCGCAGCGATGACGCCACGATAAAAGAATTTCAGAACCAATTGACAAAAAGGGCGATTACCTCGACCGTTCGCAAAGAATTCGGCGCGGATATCGACGCGGCGTGCGGTCAGCTGCGCGCTAAGGAGAAACGATGAGGACGAAGGGGCGCTTTGCTTATTGCATCGATGTCGGCCGCGTCCGCGTTTCTAACGAAGATCAGGCCATCGTTTTAACAAACGCTAAAGGTGATGCTCTACTCATCGTCTGCGATGGGATGGGCGGGCACAACAAAGGTGATTACGCGTCCAAGACGGCCATAACCTTGATGAGCCAAGCCTTTAAGAGTAAGAGTGGCTTCGGAAACGTCTTCCTCGCCAAGCAGTGGCTCGCACATCAAATCCGCGTCACCAATAAAGAAATATACGATGCGGCTTTTAACAATGAAGCCTATAAAGACATGGGGACTACGTTGGTGGCCGCCCTTATTTTCAATGATAATATCATCGTTGCCAACATCGGCGATTCGCGGGCATATGCCATCCGCTACGATGGCCTTGAACGCTTGACCGAAGATCAGACCTATGTCGATTACCTTTTTCGAACCGGAAAAATCAGCAAAGACGAAATATCCACCCATCCGAAACGCCATGTGCTGATGAACGCTCTTGGGGTGTACCCGTCTGTGACGATGGATATCACGTCCGAGGCATATATTGGTTTCTCGATCATTTTGTGCAGCGATGGGTTATATAACAACATCAGCGAAAAAGAAATGCACGCTATTTTAACAACTGAGGAACGGCCTGAGCAAAAGGTTGATACCTTGATTAAAGTAGCTAATTCCAACGGTGGTTCAGATAATATTGCCATCGCATATTGGGAGGTGATCAAAGATGATAAAAATCGGTGATAAAATCGATGGTCGCTATCGCATCACGAGCCGGCTTGGCTCGGGCGGTATGTCCGAAGTATACGAAGCCACGGACGTCATCTCAAAACGAGTCGTCGCCATCAAAATCATGCGCCAGGAATTGATGGCGGATTACGAGAATATTCGGCGTTTCAAACACGAAGCCGCGGCTGTCGCCAGCTTGCAGCATCCCAACATTATCAAAGTGTACAATAATGGCGAAGTCAACGGCCGGCCATATATGGCCAATGAGTACGTAAAAGGCCAAACTCTTCATGAGAAACTGCTCTTCATGACAAAATTGCAGCCGTATGAAGCTTGTGAGATAATGCTGCAGATATTAAGCGCCGTCATCCATATTCACAATCACGGAGTTATCCATCGCGATATCAAGCCGCACAATGTCTATTACATGGCCGATGGGACGATTAAACTCGGCGATTTTGGCATCGCCACCAACGAAGAGATGAATCAGGGGAGCAACGAAGAGCATATTTTAGGGAGCATTCACTATTTGGCCCCCGAATTATGCCAAGGCAAAAAACCTTCGATCGCCAGCGATATTTATGCATTGGGAATCACTTTTTTTGAACTGGTAACCGGCCACGTTCCGTTTGATGAAGCACTACCAGTCGATATCGCCGTCGCCCACGTTAAAAGGCCATTTCCCAGCCCATCCAAAATCGACTCGACGATTTCCAAAGAAGTCGAGAAAATAATAATCAAAGCCTGCCGCAAGAATCCGCTTGACCGTTATCAGAGTGCGCAGGAAATGTACGATGAAGTCGAGACAATCATGAAAAATCGCAATAATTTTAGGGAAAAGCGCGGTTTTCTCTCGCGCATTTTCGGCTTTAAATGAAAACGGGAATCATCATCTCCACTTACGGAGGGAAGTTCGTCGCGACAAGTCAAGGGCAAGATTACCATCTTTCTCCGCGCGGCAGCATACGCTATCAAAGCGGAGAAGTTCTTCCTGGCGATCACGTCCTCTTTGATGATCAGACTTTGACAATCGAAGAAATACTGACGCGGCTAAATCATTTGCCCCGTCCTCGCGTATGTAATATTTCGCAAATCATGGTCGTCGCCTCGGCGGTCGAACCGGATTTTTCACCCCTTCTTATTTATAAGACACTCGCTTACGCCTCAATGTATGATATACCTGCTTTTGTCGTTGTCAGCAAAATCGATTTTTTGAGCGATTATCGCGTTATCGAGACTTATCAAAGAGAGCTATCGCAAATCGGCATCGATGTCATTTTCTATTCAAAAAAGACCAAAGTCGGCCTTGATGAACTCAAGAAATATCTAAAAGGTAAAATCACTTTGGCAATCGGCCAAACGGGAGTCGGTAAGTCCTCGCTGATCAACCTCCTCGACGCTCGCTATGAGCGGGCTATAGGGGAGTATTCACAAGCTCTTGGAAGAGGGAAACACAAGACAAAAGAGGTTGTTTTTTTACCATACGAAGACGGTTTTATCGTCGATTCGCCAGGCTTTTCTTCGCTCGAGCTGGATTTGTACAAAGAAGATTTGGCAACTTTTTTCCCAGGTTTTGCACAGGCGGTCGGAAAATGTTTTTTCCGCGATTGTCTGCACCTTAATGAAAAAGGCTGCGAAGTTAGGCGTCTCATCGCTCAAAAAACGATCAGTGAAGAAGCGTATTTGATTTATCAAAAGTTGATGAATGAATTACAATATAAAAATAGGAGGTTTCAAAAATGAAAAATTATGTTGCCCCTAGCCTTTTGGCGGCAGATAAGACTCGATTGCTCGAAGAAATTCGTCTAGCTGAAAGCAGTGGGGCTGAATATTTGCATTTTGATGTTATGGACGGCGTTTTTGTCCCCAATGTTTCCTTCGGCATCGATGAGTTAAAAAAGATTGTGACACAGCATAAGATGGTCAATGATGTCCACATCATGATCGCCGATCCCGATGTCCAAGCGATTAATTACGCCAAAGCGGGGGCAAATATCGTCACCTTCCACCTCGAGGCTTTTACGTGCCCGACCTGCATGGCAAAGACAATCAAAACGATTCGCGCATCTGGCGCTAAAGTCGGTATTTCGATCAAGCCTGACACCAAGGTTCGCCTTTTGGTTCCTTTTTTGCCGATTATCGATTTAGTGCTCATCATGTCCGTTGAACCTGGCAAAGGGGGGCAAACCTTTATGCCAAGCGCCATTCGCAAAATCAAGTTTTTAAGGCGTTATATCGACCGTCATCAACTTGCGGTTTTAATCGAAGTCGACGGCGGCATCAACGACATCACCGGACCTCTTGCCCGCAAGGCGGGAGCCGATATTCTCGTCGCTGGGACGTATTTGTTCGGCCATGAGGATTTCGCGGAAAGGCTAGCCAAGCTCAGATGAATATCGACGGGATGTGGCTTGCATCCATCATCATCTTACCGCTTTCTTTTTTGGGGATGATGGTTTTTGGTTTTGCGAATTTCCAAGATAATTTCAAAGAGAAATTCTCGATTCTGAACATGTTTCCCTACGAACTATCGTTTCATAATCAGGGGCGGATGATGATCCTCTTCCGCTTCTTTTTGTACCTATTCTCGGCCGTTTCGATTTCTCCAGCATTCTGATGATTGTT
>JBAZDT010000011.1:0-14442 GCA_041654325.1 Bacilli bacterium
CGCTATACCTTATTCAGTAGTTGACTTGAGCGAACCATATCATCAGTTAATCGCTAAGTTCGATTTAGAAGATAGCAGTGCGAAGGCGATAGCGTTAAACAACACCAAAGTCCGCCTGAGAATGGTTACGCTCTACGCCTATGCCCAAGCACGCTGCGCCCTAGTGCTCGGGACCGATAACGCCGACGAAATCCACGTTGGCTATTTCACGAAATATGGCGACGGAGCAGCTGATTTAGTGCCTATTTCTCGGCTTACCAAACGAGAGGTTTATCAAGCTTCGCAGATGTTGGGAGTACCGGATAGCATTATCAAAAGAGTGCCGACGGCTGGTCTTTTTTCTGGGCAAACCGATGAAGGCGAACTTGGGGTAACCTACGAGCAACTTGATCGATATCTGCTCGGCAAAGAAGTTCCACCTCACGTCGCAAAACGTATTGCCTTTTTACATCGCATAAGCGAGCACAAACGGAAGAAAATTCCACGCCCGAAAAAATTTGTCAGGGAATAGAATTTTTAATTGATGCTTTATATCATAAAATCAGGTTTGCGATTACCTTTTTTTAGTGTATAATTCACATATTATAATTTTTTTAAGGGGGATATATCCATAATGAAGAAAAAAATTGTTTTGCTGCCTTTGTTATTGCTTGTTCTCGCTGCTTGCACTCCTGATAATTCAAGCACCGATCCAAGCAATAGCGCTGATGAAGATAGCATCTCGGAATCGATCTCCGGACCTGTCGCTGTCTCGAACCTTTCAATCAGCGCTGACATTTCTGTCTCAAGTCTAAGAGTTGGTGATAACGTCCAACTCACCGCCGATGTTTTACCTGCGGCCGCCGAAGATAAGTCGGTTACTTGGGCGTCTAATGCTGAGAGCATTGCCACCGTCGACGCAAATGGTTTGGTAAGTTGCCTCGCCGTCGGAGAAGTGACGATTAGTGCGACATCTTCAAGCGTCGCCACCGTTTCGGACACCATCAATTTATCAGTTGTTTTTAATTATGATGAGAATTGGCCAAGTGCCCAAATCGCGACTTTCCTAGGTGATGAAATTGCCACCGTCATTCCAAGTGCCGCTTCCGATTCAGGATATTATCACGCCGCTGTTATCGACACGACTGGTCAATACGCCGATATGTTCATCATCGAAATCGAAACTGCGGTGGCGACCGCCGAAGATGACTATCTTGTCATTCTCGAAGCCGCCAATTATTCGACCTCCGATGCAAACTATGAAAGCTTTGGATATGAATGTATCGATCAAGCTTTGACTGTTGAGGTCGATGTTCTCTATAGCGAAGGAATCCTTTCGCTTTCCATCTATCGCTATGAAGATTTATACGGACCAGCTCCTGAAATGACACAAGTTTGGCCCGCCGATGCAATCAATGAGTTTTTAGGTGCCGAATTAGGCGCCACCGTTCCATCTTTTGTCTCAGACAGCGTTTTTTATAACTATATCGGCGGAGATGAAACCGAGTCGTATCTTGTCGTGAGCACGGCTTATGAAGCAGTTGAAGGCGAAACGGCCTACAGCGCGGCTTTGACAACTGCCGGATGGACGATCGACGATTCGCAATACGATACGGTCGGACTAATTGCCAGCAACGCCGCTAAAACCGTCGAGATTATTTTCTACGTCTATGGCGGGGATATGGTCTGGGGCTTCTTCTTGACGACACCATCAGGCGGCGGTGTCGCCGAAGATGGCGTTGCCACTTTCGACTTACTTACCGAAAATCAATTGTCGACTAAAAACGACAATGAATCGGTTTGGACCTTAACGCCCGTGACGATGACGATTAGCAAAGGCGCATCGACCGTTAATGTTGGAAACACTTCTTATTTCAGCAATCCGCTTCGCATTTATGCTGCGCAAGTCGTAACCTTTGCGGTCGAAGAAGGATATGTTATTGACTCTGTGGTCATCACGACCGATTCCGGAAAACCTGTTACCGATACTTCTGGTGCCGCGATTGTCGGTGGCGTCGCTAACGTCGCTGATTTAGTCGTGACGATTACCGCCAACGCTGACGTTAATGTAATTACATTGACGCCAACGGCTCAAATCCGCTGGAGTCAAGTCGTCGTCAATTTTTCGGAGATACCAGCTTAAATCACCATCTTTTTTACTGAATCATTA
This sequence comes from Bacilli bacterium, assembly GCA_041654325.1. Classification (GTDB taxonomy): domain Bacteria; phylum Bacillota_I; class Bacilli_A; order RFN20; family CAG-826; genus UBA1424. The sequence continues at coordinate 2,150 of JBAZDT010000011.1, forward strand.
GGGTCCTTTTGGACCCTTTTTATTTTTTCTTACTTTTATATTAATAAGAGGTAGGGTAAAATTAACATCAAAGGATCAATATGGAAGAAAATAAAGGTAACTTGACTATTATGGCCGCACTGATCGGCGCGCTTATCATCCTCGTCATCATCCTTGTCTTCGTTCTCGCTTACCAATAAAATGTACTATTCACTAAAAGGTCGCATCACATCAATTCGCAAAGATTTTGTCGTCGTGGAAGTCGGAGGTATCGGCTATCAAGTGTTCGTGCCGCACATCGACGACTACCAAAACGATAAGGATGTTTTTCTTTTCGTCTATCAAGTCGTCCGTGAAGATGAGCAGTATTTAGTCGGCTTTGCCAGCGAATATGAAAAAGAAGCCTTTTTATCACTTATATCGGTCAAAGGAATCGGCCCGCGAACCGCTCTTGGAGCGATGAGCGCAACGACAGCCGAAAATCTTTTCGGCGCCATCGCTGCCAACAACATTACTTTCTTGAAAAAACTTCCTGGCATCGGAGCCAAAGCTGCCAGCCAGATCATCCTCGATTTGAAGGGGCAACTCACTGGTTCGCCTTCAGGAAATCCCAATCAATACGATGAAGTCCGCGATGCTTTAAAAGGCCTTGGTTACAAAATCAAAGAAATCGAAAATGTCCTGGCCAGCATCAATGAAAAAGACGCGACGAACGAAGATATTCTTCGTTTGGCATTAAAAAAGCTGAAAAAATGATGAGCGAAAGAATTTTAGACGCGAAAAAGAATATCAAAGAAGAGGAAGTTGAAATCAGCCTTCGCCCAAGGTATTTAAACGAATACGTGGGACAGGAAGAATTGAAGAGCAACCTCCGCGTTTTCATGGGCGCCGCCATCCACCGCGACGAAACTCTCGATCACGTCTTGCTCTACGGTCCGCCTGGCCTTGGCAAAACCACGTTAGCATACGTCATCGCCAATGAGATGAAGGGTAATATTCGCGTTATCAATGGCCCGTCGATTGAGCGATCGGGGGATCTAGCATCGATATTAGCCGACTTGAAAGCTGGGGATGTTTTATTCATCGACGAAATTCATCGTTTGCCGCGCATCGTTGAAGAAGTGCTCTATAGCGCGATGGAAGATTTCCGCCTTTCGATTTTGATTCCGCGCGAACAAGGCGCCAATACCTTGAACTTAACTCTTGAACCTTTTACTTTGATCGGCGCGACAACGCGAGCGGGCGATTTAAGTTCACCGCTCAGAAGTCGGTTTGGCATCGTCGAAAAGATTAATTTCTACAGCGATAAAGAAATCGAAGGCATCGTTCGTCGGACCTCGAGCGTTTTAAAGACGGCGATTGACGAGAAAGCCGTGAAACTAATCGCAAAGCGCAGCCGCGGAACGCCTCGAATTGCCAATCGTCTATTTAGACGGGTGCGCGATTTTGCCAACTATGAGGGTAAGAATGAGATTTTCGAAAATGATGCGCGCAAAGCATTAGACGCTTTAAAAGTCGACTGTTTGGGACTTGATGATGTCGATATCCGCTATCTGACGGCAATCATCGATCGCTTTCACGGCGGACCAGTCGGCCTTGAAGCGGTGGCGAGTGCCATCGGCGAAGAAATCATGAATCTCGAAGATGTGTATGAACCATATTTGTTGCAAATCGGTATGATTAACCGAACGCCACGCGGACGAGTAGTTACCGAAAAAGCTTACGAACACCTTCGCAAAAATCACCAGAAATCGCTCTTTTGATTAATTCTTGATGAGATAGACGAATAAACGCGTAAACGCGTTTTTCTTTATCTAATTCACAAAAATCCTCGTTGCATTACTTTTACAAAAGTAGTATTTTATATAAGCAAGCGTAAATTAATATTTAATTTAAATATCGCGCTTCGGAAAAGTGATGATTATCACGTTAGCGGAGGACAACTATGCGTCGCTTAATTGCTTATATCACCCTTGCCATATCGTCAATTATTGCCATCGGCGTTGGCATTAACCCGATTTTATCTGAAGGCGTTAACAATCTTGATTATCGCGATGGCCGCCAATTCGTCTATCAGCTTTCCAATAAGGACGATGCGACCGAAGTCGAAGATGAAGAAGCTGCCAAAGAAATCGCCCAAGTCATGGATGAAAGACTCATCAATTGGGGCGTTTCCAGATATAATATCGAAGTCGAAGGCAACGATACGATTCGCGTTTCTTTGACCGCCCAAAATGATACCGAATACGATTATCTCGAAAACTATCTCGGATTCAGCGGTGGTGATTTTTCCATCGCTAGCAAAGACGAATCCGTCCGCTTAACGCACGACCAGGTTTTCGTCGATAGCGAAGCTTATGTCATCTATCAAGGCTATGCCCCTTTTGTCATCATTCCTCTCAGCGATTCAGCGACTTTTAAATCGCTAGTCGAATACGCCGATGAGCAAATTGCCGGTGAAGAAGAACCCGGAACCGATCCGAATGCAAAGCGCAAAGCCGAAGGCGAAGAAACTTCCTCAGAACCCAATATCTTCTTATGGGCTAACTGGAAAGAGGGCGAAGATTTTGAAAAAGCTCAAAACGATGAAAAAGTCGCCCGCAAAATCGTCGCCTCCTTTCTTTCGACGAATATCTATTACAAGGACAGCAAACAAGCTGAGAGCGAAATTCAATTCCTCAGTGGATATGCCGATGAAGAAGGTAACTACGACACAACCAAAATTCGTCAGGCAAACAACCTTGCTACCTATGTTAAAAGTCTTTTTAATGCCTCTTCCTACGATTATGATGTCCAACTGATCTTCGCCACCCCGATTACCGCGGCGGTCGAAAGCCTCTTGACATATGGCGCGTCAGTAAAAATGTCGGTGAGCAAAACGTTGATCGCCACCATTGTCGTCGCGGCTGTCATCTCGCTGGTCCTCGCCTTTTTCTTTCGGCTTGGTTCGCTTGCCGTCATTTCCTCGACAGCCATCACTTTTTTTGCTTCATTGGCCATTTTCGTCGCTTTTCAAGCCGAGTTTAATATCGCGGGCCTGATCGCCCTTATTTTAGTAGCTGGTTCTGCTCTTTTGGCAGGTGTTCTCCACTTGACAAAATTTAAAGAGGAAGTTTACCGCGGTCGCAACTTTAAGAAAGCGAACTCCGAAGCCGCGAAAGCGATGACGGTGCCAGCGATTGATATCGCAATCATCATGGTCATCGTCGGCGTACTTTGCTATGTGCTCGGCGGTGCTTTGATCGCTTCCTTTGCCACGATGCTCGTCATCGGCGGTGTCGTCGGCTTAATCGTCAACCTCATCGTCCTGCGCCTCTTGATGTGGCTCGTCACCAACACGACCAGCCTCCAGGGCAAGCACAATGTTTTTAACATCGAAGATAAAAACGTTCCGAATCTTCTAAAAGAAGAAAAGCAAACCTATTTTGGACCATACCAAAATCGCGATTTCACCAAGAGAGCTAAACCCGTCGCTATTGGGGTCGGCGCTTTTTCCCTGATTGCAATTGTCATGATGGTCATCTTCGGATCGCTTAACGGAACATTTTTTAATACAAATACAGCGTATGAAGAAGCGTCTCGTGCATACATTACGATTACAAGCGATTCTCCCATCATCGATGGCATTTCTTTCGTCGAAGATCAAATCCTGAAAAATATTTATGTCGACGGCAAATTGGTCTCCTATCAAAATGTCGAACACGAATCACGGGACGATTTAGATGCTGAAACAACGATTACGACAACATATAACTATTATATAGTTACTTTTGACGAACTATACACTGGCGAAGAAGTCGCCTACTACTTAAACGGCGACGAAAGGATTGACGGCACCCTCGAAGATGTCATCAATGAGCACGTCGACAATCTAGAAAATGGCGAAGCGCAAGCGCGCGTCAAAGTTTCTGATTACATCATGCCCCAGCGTACGATCACCAACATGACTTTAGGGGCCATCGTCGGCCTTGCTGTTGCCGTATTCTACCTCGCCTTTCGCTTCCGCGTCTCGCGGGCTCTCGCCGCTTTTAGCGTTAGCGCTCTGACTTCTCTTGCGACATTAGGTTTCTTTGTCGTCACGCGCATTTCGACGACGCCGCTTGCCGCGCTGGTCGTTCCGGCGGTCGCTCTTGTCACTTTGCTGGCTTCTTTGTTCTTCTTAGTTCGCGAGCGCGACCTCCTAAAGGAAGATCGCTCCAAAGAGAAGACGATGGAGATACGCAAAGATATCATGGTCAAAGCGACGGCATTAGCCGCTGGGCCACTGTTCATCTTTGGCATTATCATGTCCTATTTCGCAATTAATTATTTTGGCTTCGGACCAGCCTCATTCGCCCTCTTGTTCGGCGGTTTATTGCTCGGCATCGCCCTCGGCGTTCTTTTGATTACAACCTTGCTTGGACCCGCTGCTCTCTTCTTTGAAAAGATAATTGGCAAAATAACGAACCGCATCCGCCTTCCGCGCATACGTCGCAACAAATCCAAAGCCCCGGTTAAATCAACGTCGAGCGAGCCCGAAGAAACAATCTTCATCGGCATTAACGACTAAGGCAAAAAATGGCTACTTTAAGTAGCCTTTTTCATATAATATGGAATTTTTAGACGAACTGCTTAATTACTATCAGATGACGCGCGAACAATATGCTCAGATGACGCGCCCTTTAAACTTTGATGAGATGCGTTTTGATCAAAGAATCAAAAGCATCGCGCCGATTGTCGAACGCATCAAAAAAGCAATTCGGAGCCATGAAAGAATCATCGTCTACGGCGATTATGACTGCGATGGCATCATGTCGGTCTCGATAATCGTCAAGGTCTTCGAAATGCTTGATTATCCGATTAATTACTACGTTCCTAGCCGTTATATCGATGGTTATGGATTAAATGTCCAACGCGTCAGGGAAATCGCCGAGAAAGGCTATTCGTTAATTATCACCGTCGATAATGGCATCAGCGCTTTTGAGGCCATCGATCTTGCAAAGGAAAAAGGAATCGACACCATCGTCGTCGATCATCATGAAGTGCAAGAAAAACTTCCCAACGCTTTGGGCATTCTCCATCCTTTCGTCTCTGAGTTTGGGAAAATTGCTGCCAGCGGGGGGATGATGTCATTTATTTTGGCTACCGCCTTACTTGACCGCGTTGATTCTTATCTTCTTTCTTTAGCGGGCATTTCCACCGTGTCGGACATGATGCCGCTTCTAGAATATAACCGCGATCTTTTGCGCTTGGCCCTTCAAGAGATGAACAAGCATGCTTTTCCGGCTTTTAAAAAGCTCACGAATGGCAAGTGGATCGATGAGAAAGTCATCAGCATGGAAATAGCGCCTAAAATCAACGCCGTTGGACGGATGGATGAGACGACTAACATCAATCGCTTAATCAAATATTTTACAAGTTCGACTGTTCAAGAAATTGAAGCCTACGGGGGTATCATCGAGAGCGTAAATGACACGCGCAAAGCCCTCACAAAAGATATCGTCGCTTCCCTCGGAGATATACACGAAGCACCCGGACTCGTTTTGAACTTGCCGATCAAAGAAGGCTTGATTGGTTTAATCGCCAATCGCCTGGTTAACGAATATCAAGTGCCGACAATCGTTTTTACCGAAGATAGCGTTGATGAAACCCTTTTAAAAGGAAGCATGCGCTCAAAGGAAGGATTCAATATCACCAAGGCTTTTAAAAGTCTTGATAAATACTTGGTGACCTTTGGCGGCCATGCCTTCGCCGGCGGTTTGGCAATTCGCAAAAGCGATTTTATCTCATTTAAAAAAGATTTCATCGACCTCGCCGATAAATACCGCTTCGTCGAAGAAGAGATGGCAGCGATCGAAATATCGCTTGCCGAAGTCAACATGAGCAATTATGAAATCCTCAAGACTTTTTCGCCTTTTGGCGAAGGCTTCCGCGAACCGAACTTTGTTGTGCGCGGCCTCAGCCCGGCCAACCTAAGCTTTATCTCAGAGGGCAAACATCTTTCGACGAGCATCGGCATGAACGCCAAGATCTTGGGTTTCAACATGCCTGAGAACGAGGTAAGAAAACATAACCGCATCAAAATCTACGGAAACTTGCGGAGCAGTGAATACCGCGGCCGCTACACTTTGGAATTCCGCGTCTCTTCATATCGAAGCGATAACTTGCTATGATTGAATTATGAAAAAGAGCAGCCTGGTCTATCTTCCGATGCTTTTTTGTTTGGCGTCATGCCAAACGATTGGCGACACCGATCCGCAAGATGCGCTCGACGAGAGTCTTTATTTAGACCCGATTGTCCTTGATTGGACCAATGAGCAACTTTCTGATCGCGGGAGCACATTTATCGAAGATGGCGAGGAGTTAAAAGCGTATTTAAATAAGTCGCGCGCCCCCATCAAAGAGGTAGTCGATTTCGCAAATGTGATGGTTGGAGCAGGGGCCCTTCGCTTAGGAGACAATAGGCGTAATGGGGCAGGGCTTTTGACTTTGAAACTGAAAAGCGGCTTTTACGCCGACGCCATCGCTCTTGTTGTATATCCATACCATTACCAAGTATATGATTATTCAACAAGCAGCGAACAAACGATTTATGATCATTTTTCTGTTTCGATAAACAACCTCGCGTACAGTGAAATCATACCCAACGATGAAGATGCACCCGATATCCTCACCTACGTTTTTGATGAATCAACGGAAGAGCTTTCGATTCAGACTTTAGGCTATCGAGGTTATTTCTTTTCCTTATCGATTTATCAAAGCGCCTGAGCACAATATTTGATACATACAAAAAAGGATCACGAACTGTCTCGTGATCCTTTGTCCTTTTAAGCAAGTGTGTGCTTAAATTTTGGACTAAGTCGAACTAATTAAGCGGCAGCAATGATATAGGTAGATGTGCAAAGACCCAATTTCCATACTCCCGTTGAGTTGGATGAGTAGAGGACACCAATAATATCAAATGTCGCACCGGAAGTGTTCAGCGCATTGATTGCAGCGTTGATGGCGGTTCTGCCATTTGTCGCGTTTTCGTGGGCTAAACTAAAGAATGCATAACCAGTTACAGTAGCTGTTCCAAGAGTGATAACAAAGTTGTTAGTGCTTGGCGTTCCAGATGGGCCAGTGGTGACGCCGTTAAGACGGACGAGCTGCCCACTTAGCGAATAATCAGTACCGGTTCTGGTGGCTAAAGTAGCGGCATCAGAAATAACGACTGGAGCAACCGCGGTTGGTGAGGTTGCCGAGATAAGGGTTAACGAGGCAACATCAAGCTCAGGTGCTAAGTTGTAGAGTTTGAATGATCCAATGGCTTCGACAACATTGCCTACGACCAATGTATCTTTAATGACATTTGTTCCACTGTTATAAACGTTGATAGCCGCACCATCGGTTGGATCAGATAGGAAGATTGATCCGCCGTTAACTCCAGTGACGACACCACGTGTCGTATAGGACTTGCCAGCTGTAGCTTCGGCGAGAATCGCGGAAATTGATGTCCATTGTTCGACGACAATTTCTTCAAAGGAAGTAACCATGACGTTATGTCTGGTTTTGACTCCGCTGCTTGAGGATGTGCCGTTGATAACGCCTTCAAAACTGAAGGATTTGCCAACGTTGGCCGCAACAGCAAAATTCATCGTTTCATCTGGGTAAGCTAACGAGCCAGGAAGTGTGGCGGCTGTTTCTTCTCCAACACCATAAAAGTGAATGTTAAAGAAATCTCCGCTAGCAAAAACTTCACCGACACCAGCGATAAAGGTTGGGACTGACGTCGCCATATCGAAAGCATCCCATTCAGCGCTTGTCATCTCATCAGCGGTAGGAAGGACGATGTTAGGATTTGTGCCTTCTCCAGCAACGATAACAGGAGCAGGTTGGTTACCAATTTGTCTTGCACCTTGGTAGGTGGTGGTTGTTCCGGTGACTCTTACGAAATCGCCAAGAGCAACGGTTGGTAGTGCATTTTGATAGACCAAAAGCATACCGGTGGCATCGCCGAGAACAAAGCCTCTTAGGTTTTTGACTAAGACGTTGCCTTCGACAACGACTTCGCCTTCAGCCGCAAGGGCTCTTACTTCAGCGACAGTGCTGACTACGACGACTTCTTCACTTGAAGTTTCACTCGTAGGTTCTTCTGATGTGACTGTCTCTGATGTCGGTGTCGAGTCTTCCGATGTTACATCACTAGTATCAGTGGTGACAGGATCGCAAGCCGCGAGGACCAACATTAATAAAGGTAATAGAACTAATCTTTTTTTCATTATAGGTTATTATTCCTCCTTTTCTATTACGAACTAATTATAAACTCTAGAGACTTTTGAGTAAAGAGCATTATTTATAATAAACATCACTGAAATATTAAAAATTTTATCTATGTGCAATAGAACGATTTTCCAAACTATTTGTATAATTGTTAAGTCGAACCTAGTTTGTTAAGATATAATACTAATAGGTATACCTATGAACGAAAAATCGCATATCATCAACGGAGGTTATCCTCTTCATTCTTATTCTGATCTTGAAGAAGTGTTTTTTTCTTATATCAGCGATCTAGCATCCCGCACGCTCATTAAAAAAGCCTACGAGATGGCGGAGAAATATCACAAAGGACAAGTGCGCAAATCGGGTGAAGAATACATTCACCATCTGCTCGAAGTCAGCTACATCTTGGCGAAGCTGCAGGCTGGTCCAGCGACGATTGCGGCCGGCTTTTTGCACGATGTAGTCGAAGACACGGAAGCGACGATTGAAGAAGTCCAAAATGAATTTGGCGAGGATGTCGGAAAGATAGTCGAATCTCTAACCAAAATTCAGCGCATGAAACTTTCGCACCGCGAATATGAAGATTTCGCCGCCGAAGACCATCGCAAGATTTTTCTTGGCATGGCCAAGGACATCCGCGTCATTATCATCAAGCTCGCCGATCGCTTGCACAACATGCGGACGCTCGGAGCTCTTGAAGGGAAGAGGCAGATCGCGCTCGCTCACGAAACGCTCGAGGTTTTTGTGCCGATTGCCCATCGCCTTGGTATTAATACGATCAAAAGCGAACTTGAAGACTTGTCGCTTAAATATTTGGAGCCAGAAAAATACGAGATGATTTCAAACCTTCTCGATAAGAAGACGAAAAATCGGACGAAGTCGCTCGACGCTTTAAAAAAGCGCGTCGCCGATATTCTGTTCGAGGCAAAAGTTCCATTTCAAATGGAATCGCGCGTTAAAACCATTTATTCGATTTATAAGAAAATATATTTAAAAGGGTATAATTTCGATGACATTTTTGATGTTCTCGCCATTCGCGTCATTACCGAGACAGAATTGAATTGCTACGAAATCCTCGGCATTGTTCACGCAACTTTTAAACCGATCCCCGGTCGCTTCAAAGATTATATTGCCGTTCCGAAACCCAATATGTATCAATCGCTTCACACGTGCATCATCTCGGGCGATGGCAATATTTTCGAAATCCAAATTCGCACCAAGCGAATGGATGAAATCGCCGAGACTGGCATCGCCGCCCACTGGCGCTATAAAGAAGGAACGAACTACAACGCCAAAGAAGAGCAGCGGCAAATCGAAGAGAAACTTCACTGGTTCCGCGATTTTGTCAATATTTCCAACGAGCAAGAAGGCAACGCCAAAGATTATATGGACACGCTCTCAAAAGATATTTTTGAGGCAAACGTTTATGTTTTCACCCCGAAAGGCAAGGTCATCGATTTGCCGAATGGATCCACGCCAATCGATTTTGCCTATCGCGTCCACACGAAAGTCGGCGACACAGCGGTGGGGGCCATCGTCAACGGATCGATGGTTTCATTGGGAACTGTTTTAAAAACAGGCGATGTCGTCGAGATAAAAACATCAAATACGACATCTGGACCAAACGAAGGTTGGCTAAAAATTGCGCGGACGACAGCAGCGCGCTCGCACATTAAAAAGTTTTTATTAAAGAAAAACGCTGATTTGTTAAAAGACGAACGCATTACGAAGGGCAAGCAATCGTGCATCGATGCCTTCAAAGATCGCGGGGTCGACGAAGCAGAGATGATGTCGCTGCTCGACAATCAAAACCTCCTTAACAATTACAAAGCCAAAGACGTCGATGAACTTTTCGTTTTCATGTACAATAAAAATCCAACTCCCGCTGCCGTCATCGAGTTTCTAAACATCCGGAAAAAACCGGCGCAATTTAAGTTCGATAAAGGAATTCAGACAAGCGATGATCATGTCCCTGTTTTTGTCTCGGGAGCAGGAAAGATAGCCATCAACCTCGGCAACTGCTGCACGCCGATACCAGGCGATGATATTGTCGGTTATATTACCAAAGGTAAAGGACTTACCGTGCATCGTGTTAGTTGCCCGAACATCGCCGGTGAAAAACAAAGGTTGGTCGAAGTATTTTGGCGTGATTCCGAACACCTTGAAACATACCCTGTCGATATAAAAATCGAGTCCGCCGATCGTCCGAATCTCCTCATCGATATCATGTCGGTTTTTTCGGCGAACAAAGTTTCGGTTTCAACCATCTCTGCGAAACTTCATTCTTCGACGATGAACACGACGATCGCGGCGACGATTTACGTCAGCGATGCCAAACGATTATCCGACGTTTTCAACATCATTTTGAACGTGAATGGCGTTTATGAAGTCGGGCGTGTTATTCACTAATATTTGCTTGATAAAAAGCTCTAGTTTTATCAAATTAATTTGATAAATTATATCCATTGGCCTCTGATGCGCAATTGACACTTATAGTTGTTATAAACTATAATTAACAATTGCGTCATACAAATTCAAGGAGGGCGGGCATATTTATGGAAATTAAACCTGTCAAAGGTGCTCACGATGTTATAAGAGATGAGGCATCAGACTATAATCGCATCGAAGAAGCCCTCATTCGTATCGCCGAAGTATATGCTTACGAAGAATTTCGGACTCCGGTTCTTGAACATACCGAGCTTTTTACGCGCTCCGTTGGCGATTCCAGCGACATCGTCCGCAAAGAGATGTACACCTTTTTAGATAAAGGCGGTCGCTCATTGACCTTGAGGCCGGAAGTGACGGCTAGCATAATTCGGACGATTGTTAATAACAAATTGTACGCCAATCAAGATTTTCCGATTAAGGCCTATTATCTAGGGCCGGTATTTCGCTATGAGCGGCCGCAAGCCGGACGCTACCGTCAATTCAGCCAATTTGGCATCGAAGCCGTCGGCCTCGATTCGCCTTTGATCGATGTCGAGGCAATCGCTCTTGGCTATAATTGCCTAAAAGCTCTAAAACTAGAAGACATCACGCTGAAAATAAATACTCTCGGCGACGAAGAATCGCGCAATAACTACCGCGAGGCTCTCAGGCGATATTTTGAAGGACATATTACAAATATGTGCCCTGATTGCCAGGAACGCCTAAAACTTAATCCTCTTCGCATCTTGGATTGCAAAGTCGAAAGCGACCGCGAAATTATCAAATCCGCGCCGCGCATTCATGATTATTTGTCTATAGCATCGAAAGATAGATTCGATAAAACCGTCAATCTTCTCGATTCGCTCGGTATCAAATTCGATATCGATGAGAGCCTAGTGCGCGGACTTGACTACTATTCTGAAGTTGTTTTCGAATACCATTTTATCTCATCGAGCGGACAAACACTCGGAGCTTTAGGTGGTGGTGGGCACTACTCCGAATTGGTAAGCGAGATCGGCGGGCCTAGTCTAGTAGGTGTCGGCCTTTCCTTTGGCGTCGAGCGTTTAGTTCAAGTGGTAGCAAGCGAGAAGAGCCTTCCCGATTATGCTTCCTTTGTGACATTCTATGTCATGCCGGTCGGTAATGTCGAACTTGAAAAGGTTTATGAAATCAACGAAAAACTACGGCGCTTCGGCTATCCTACCGAAATGTCTTATGAAATAAAACCCTTGAAAACGCTTTTTAAAAAAGCTGAGCGACGCAACGCTTTGTTCGCTGTTCTCATCGGCGAAGACGAAATCAAAAATGACACCCTGACCCTCAAGAATCTAAGGACGCAAGAGCAGACAACTGTCGCGATGGGGGATATCGAAAGAGTCGTCGATCAAATGATCTACGAAGTCTTGCAAGCAATCGACGAGGAAGAAAAGTAATTATGGAAAGAACATGCTTTAACACAAATCTATCAATTAGCGACGTTGGACGCAAAGTAACCCTTTTAGGGTGGGTGAGCAAAAAACGCAATTTGGGAAGCCTCCTCTTCATCGATTTGCGCGACCGAAGCGGGATAATTCAAATCACCGTCAAAGACGATGTGAAGGTTCCGGATGTCCGCAATGAATACGTTATTCAAGTTTTTGGGGTTG
>JBAZDT010000012.1:0-10383 GCA_041654325.1 Bacilli bacterium
CCCATTCCAACACCCCTTCTTATAGCAAAGACCCCGACTATCGCCTCATCCACATGATCCAAGCGACCGGCACGAACACATTCGATACAGGAGGTTTCGCCAGCAACGCCGATTTATTCACGACCGGAGAAACATTCTCGATGGAAGACTTCGGATTGGAGTTCTTCAAAAACGGCAGCTTGTTAAATAACGGCAGCGAACTTGGCTATACAATCGAATTTATAAGCGTCACCAGTTCATCGGCGAGAATTCGCATTACGGCAATTTAAGGCACGAAGGTATAACTAGCTCATCGATGGAAAAGAATAAGTCGTTTATTGGTTTGTTACTTTCGATGGTGGCCGCTTCCCTCATCATCCTTTCTTCGTGCTCGTACGCCATCCCATCTTATGTTCCATATAACGCGTATATCATAGATGATGATGCCCACGTTTTATACGAAGGCGAAGGCTATTATAAGCTTGGGGATTATGAACCCCTGACCTATTTAAACGGCGAAGGAGTTGAAGAATCCTTCAGCGACTTCACCGAAGTATACCGTCATGGCGGAACAAGGAAAAGCGTTCGTGCAACGGGACGGCAGAAACTGCTTGTCATTCCCGTCGACTTCGACGATTATCCTTCAAGTTCGCTTGGCGAAGGCACTGAAGGTTCATTGGAAGTTCTCCGCAACACTTTTTTTGGCATTAACGAGAACGCTAATTGGCGGTCGGTCGCTGGCTACTACAATGAGACTAGCTATGGAAAATTAATCCTCGATGGCAAAGTGAGCAAGTGGTATCGCTCATCGTTTAAAGCCGCCGATATTCGCAACGCCGGGCAAAACAGCAGCACGGTTCGCGACATTTATAATGATGCGCTGACATGGTATCAAAGCGAGTATGGCGATTTGTCATCTTATTATGTGGATGGCGATCCCGTTAACAAAGTACCGGTGTATCTTATATACTCTCATCCAATCGAGACGGGCGATGATGCCCGCGATAAGATGTTTTGGGCTTTCACACTCAATCAAAACAACGTCTTGACGTGTTGGTCGAGTTATTCCCTAACATATTTAAGCCACGGCAAAACCGATACCCATACCTATATTCACGAAGTGGGGCACTTGCTTGGCCTTGAGGATTACTACAATACGAACGGCGAAGCTTATGGACCCACTGGCCGGGCGGACATGATGGACTACAGCGTCGGCGACCATACCGGCTATTCAAAGATGCTCCTCGATTGGACGCGGCCATACGCCGTCACCGACAGCTGCGAAATTACCATCTCGCCCTTTTATTCTAGCGGCGACTTGATTTTAATTAATGACAGTTGGAACCAAACGGCGATGGAAGAATATCTGCTCTTGGAGTTTTATAGTCCTAATGGCTTGAACGCCCATGACGCAAAGCCGAATTATTCTTCGCCCCGCTTGATGAGCGAGGCCGGGATCAAAGTCTACCATGTCGATTCGCGGCCGGTATTTTATGCCGCCAGCGCACCTTATTCCCCACTTGGCTATGTCCAAGACGGTGGTTATAGCAAAACCGATAAGCGCGTCAAAATCGCCCATTCCAACACATCCTCGAAAACGATAAACGGAAACATCCTCTATCACCTTCTCGAGAGCAGTGGGGAAAACACCTTCCTCAACGGCGACATAGCCGACAACCAGACCTTATTTAAAAAAGGCGATACCTTTGGCGTCGATACTTTCGTCAATTATGCTTTTCACGACGGGACTTACCTCGGATATACTTTCACAATCAGCGACTTGACTAACACGTACGCGAAAATTACGATCAATAAAATTTAACTTTCGCTATTTTTTTCTTGACGATTGTCCGTTAGACTTGCTATTATCTTTCAGGACGCACATTAAGGCCATAGAGGCCTATTTATTTGTAAGATGTATGATACACCGGGAATTGTGTACGTACAATCGATCGAAAGGAGGCAGTCCAATGCCAACAATTAATCAGCTGGTGAGAGAAGGACGGGTTCGTTCCACGTTCAAATCCAAAGCCCCAGCCCTCGGCAAGAGGTGGAATTCTCTTAAAAAGAAACAGACGAGTCAAAACTCAGCTCAAAAAAGAGGTGTGTGCACTCGTGTCGGAACGATGACGCCGAAGAAGCCGAACTCCGCTTTGCGGAAGTACGCTCGCGTTCGCCTTTCTAACGGCTACGAAGTTACCGCTTATATCGGCGGTGAAGGTCATAACCTTCAAGAGCACTCAACCGTTATGATTCGCGGTGGTCGTGTGAAAGATTTACCTGGTGTCCGCTATCACGTGATTCGCGGAACGCTTGATACGGCAGGCATCGAAACCCGTCGTCAAGGCCGTAGCCAATACGGCACAAAAAGACCTAAGTAAGTCAGTTATTTAGGAAGAGAGGAGATAAAAATATGCCACGCAAAGGAAGTGTGAGCGCACGCGATGTATTGCCAGATCCGATTTACAGCTCGAAGCTGGTCACGCGTTTGATCAACAAAATAATGCTCGATGGTAAAAGAGGAACCGCGCAAACGATTCTTTATAATGCCTTCAAAAAAATCGAAACCAAATCCGGGAAGCCAGCGATGGATGTTTTCGCCACGGCGATCAACAACATCATGCCGGAAGTCCAACTTAAGGTCCGTCGCATCGGAGCCGCCAACTATCAGGTTCCCACCGAAGTAACCGCCGAAAGAAAGGTTACCCTAGGACTCCGCTGGTTAGTTACTTATTCCCGCCTTCGCAACGAGAAGACGATGGAAGATAAACTTGCTAATGAAATCATCGATGCTGCCAATGGAACTGGCGCATCAGTTAAAAAGAGGGAAGATACGCACAAAATGGCCGAAGCGAATAAGGCGTACGCTCATTACCGCTGGTAACGAGAGGTCTTATTTATGGCACGCGAATATGATTTAGAACATACCCGCAATATCGGCGTAATGGCCCATATCGACGCGGGTAAGACGACTACGACGGAACGCATTTTGTTTTACACTGGAAGAATCCATAAAATTGGCGAAACCCACGATGGTTCAGCGACGATGGACTGGATGATTCAGGAACAAGAGCGCGGCATCACGATTACCTCGGCGGCCACAACCGCCTTTTGGAAGGGCAACCGTATCAACATCATCGACACTCCAGGGCACGTCGACTTCACCGTTGAAGTCGAGCGTTCATTGAGGGTCCTCGATGGCGCGATTACCGTCCTCGATGGTAAAAATGGTGTCGAACCGCAAACCGAGACAGTTTGGAGACAAGGATCGAAATATAATGTTCCACGGATTGTCTTCGTCAACAAACTGGACGCGATTGGCGCTGATTTCGACATGTGCATCGAAACCCTTCACTCACGGCTTGCCGCCAATGCCGAAGCCGTTCAATGCCCGATTGGCATCGAGAGCAAATTCAACGGCATCATCGACTTGATCGAGCGCAAAGCATTCACTTATTCAGTCGACAAAAATGAAGGTCCGACAGAAATTGAAATTCCTGAAGATTACAAGCAGAAAGTCGAAACCCTTCGCTTCAAATTACTCGAAGCCCTCGCGGCTTTCGATGATGACTTGATGATGATGGTCATCGAAGGAGAAGAACCGTCCATCGCTTTAATTAAAGCTACGGTTCGCAAAGCCGTCTTAAGCGGCGAATTCTTCCCTGTTTTCTGCGGTTCGGCTTATAAAAATAAGGGTATTCAACTCCTTCTTGACGGGGTTGTTGACTATCTTCCAAGCCCAATCGATATCCCTCATCAAAAAGGTGAATACAGCGATGGCCGCGAATATGTCTGCGAACCAGACGAAAAGTTGCCGATGACCGCCCTCGCCTTCAAAATCGCGACCGATCCCTTTATCGGCCGTCTGTCATTTGTCCGCATCTATTCGGGCACTCTCAAAAGTGGTTCCTATGTGATGAATACCTCAAAAGGCGTCAAAGAGCGAATCGGACGCGTCGTCCTCATGCACTCCAACCACCGTCAGGAAGTCGAAGAACTCCACGCTGGCGATATCGGTGCGGTGGTCGGATTGAAAAACACCACGACCGGCGATACTCTCGCCGATGAGAAACTCGATGTCACACTCGAGAAAATGGTGTTTCCAGAACCGGTTATCGAACAAGCCGTTGAGCCGAAATCGAAAGCCGACCAAGAAAAGATGGGCATCGCCCTTCAAAAACTTGCCGAGGAAGACCCAACCTTCAAAGTTCACACAAACTCCGAATCCGGTCAGACGATTATCGCTGGTGTCGGCGAACTTCACCTCGATGTCCTAGTCGATCGCATGAAACGCGAATTTGGCGTCCAGGTTAACGTCGGAGCCCCGCAAGTCGGCTACCGCGAAACAATTAAATCGGCCGGCGAATGCGAAGGCAAATATATTAAGCAATCAGGAGGCCGCGGACAATACGGGCACGTTAAAATCCGCTTTGAGCCAAATCCTGGCAAAGGCTTTGAGTTCGTCGATAAAATCATCGGTGGAGTGGTTCCTAAAGAATACATCCGCCCAACCCAAGAAGGTTTGCGCGACGCCCTTGATCGCGGCTTAGTAGCCGGCTATCCGACAATCGATATAAAAGCCACACTGTTCGATGGCAGCTATCACGAAGTCGATAGCAGCGAGTCAGCTTATAAAATCGCAGCCAGCATGGCACTTAAAGAAGCCGCCAAAGTATGCAATCCGACGATTCTTGAGCCAATCATGAAAATCGAAGTGACCGTCCCCGAAGATTACTATGGAGATGTGATTGGCGACATCACCCGCCGCCGCGGTCAAATGACCGGCGAATCGCAGCGCGGCAACGCCAAGATCATCGACGCCGATGTCCCGCTCTCAGAGATGTTTGGCTACGTCACCGATTTGCGCTCCTTCACCCAAGGTCGCGGAAACTACACGATGCAATTCTCGCACTACGGAGAATGCCCACGCTCGATTCAAGAGGAAATTATCAAAAAATCCGGAATGAGTCAGCGTTAATAAATAAATACGTTGTATTGATTTTGTGAAAAGTTTGCTATAATATGAATTCGGTTGAATTTATCAAATATTTATAAGGAGGAAATTCAAACAATGGCAAAAGAAAAATTTAATAGAAGTAAAACGCACGTTAACGTCGGTACCATCGGTCACGTCGACCACGGCAAAACGACCTTGACAGCCGCCATCACGAGTGTCTTGGCGAAAAAAGGCGGAGCGAAAGCTACTGCTTACGACCAAATTGACTCGGCACCCGAAGAAAAGGCCCGTGGTATTACGATTAATACTTCCCACATCGAGTATTCGACCGATAAGCGGCACTATGCCCACGTCGACTGCCCAGGGCACGCTGACTATGTCAAAAACATGATCACCGGCGCAGCGCAGATGGACGGTGCGATTCTTGTCGTCGCCGCCACCGATGGCGTTATGTCACAAACTCGTGAGCACATCTTGCTCGCCCGTCAAGTCGGCGTTCCTTACATCGTCGTCTTCCTAAACAAAGTCGACCTTGTTGATGACCCAGAATTGATCGATCTTGTCGAGATGGACGTTCGCGATCTACTTTCATCCTATGGTTTCCCAGGCGACACACTCCCTGTCATCCGTGGCTCTGCTCGCGAAGCCCTCGAAGGCAAAGATGACAAGTGCATCATCGAGCTGATGGAAGCTGTTGATAACTACATTCCTGATCCAGTTCGTGAAAAGGATAAACCATTCCTTCTCCCAATCGAAGACGTTTTGACGATTACCGGCCGTGGCACGGTCGTCACCGGCAGAGTTGACCGCGGTACGGTTAAACTCAACGATGAAGTGGAAATCGTCGGCATTAAAGACACGCAGAAATCAGTTGTTACCGGTATCGAAATGTTCCGTAAACTTCTCGATTATGCTGAACCAGGCGATAACGTTGGTATTCTTCTTCGCGGCATCAACCGCGAGCAAGTCGTCCGCGGCCAAGTCCTCGCCAAACCAGGAAGCGTTACTCCGCACACGAAGTTTACCGCCAGCACCTACGTTTTAAAGAAGGAAGAAGGCGGCCGTCATACAGCTTTCTTAAGCAATTACCGTCCTCAATTCTACTTCCGCACAACCGACATCACCGGTATCATCACCCTTCCAGCGGGCGTTGAGATGGTCATGCCTGGCGACCACGTCGAATTGACCGTCGAGCTCATTCACCCAGTCGCGATTGAAAAAGGTACAAAATTCTCAATCCGCGAAGGTGGCAGAACCGTCGGATCCGGCTCGGTTACCGAAATTCTAAAATAAGCGTTTTATTCTAAACAACTAAAGACCTATTATTAGGTCTTTTTTCTTTATCCTGTTTGCGATAGTATGAGAGTATGGAAATGCTACCGACCATCGATAAGAAACGCTATCAGAAAAACATATTTTTCTATCGAAGAGAGAAAATAATCAGCCTTGTCGTGTTTGCGGTTATCGAAGCAATCCTTTTAGCATTTACCATCATGGGTTTCACGATTTTCCCCCGCCTCGTCGCCGGTTTCGCTCTTACCCATCTGCTGGTGCTACCGATCATCTTTTTGCATAATTTCCGATTTGTGATGGAACTGCGATATTTTGGCATTAAAGATAGTTTTTCGCTCGGGGCATTAGCACTCCATCTATTAACTCTTTTGGGCATCGAAGGATGCTTGATTTTCACGGCCTTTGTGTTTATGGAGCAAGCCCCGACTTGGATGGGAGCGAGCGGCCTTGCCGTTTTGATGGCCCTCGTCCTTTTGTTGATCATCGAGCGCAAAACATTCGGCGAAGTCAAACTGCATATTGATTTCGATCGCGGTCTTTATAAAGACAACATCGTGAAGTTCAAATAATCATTTTGTTTTTAAAATATTGTAGTATACAATTGAAAAAGAAAAAGCATTAGGCTTTTTACATAAAAAAATGGAAAATCAAATCAAAGTCACCAATATCATTCACCCCGGACCTGGCAAGCGGGCCGTGGCCGCGACAATCGATTTAGCGATTGCGGCAGCGGTGGGGATGCTTTTTTTCTACCTTCTCTCCTCGTTTGTTTTTACTCCGATCAGCGAAGCCGTCCCAACCTATGATGTCCAAGGATTTCACGACCGGGCTTCCGAAGTCATGGATATCCAAGTCGATTGCGGGCTTTTCTATTACGACAACGACGATCAAACGTCAACCGCCATCTACACCGAATCAGAGACTTATCAGGAATATGACGCGAAAATCCAAAATTACTATTTTGTATATCTTCAGACGCCAGATTTAATTCCTTTAGCCGACGCGGCGAAATACACCCCTTATTGGTACAACGTTTTCGTCTATGGCCTAGACGACGAGCAAGGACTTTATTCCGAGGCCGAACTCGCCGCTCGTTACGATATCGTCAAGGCGAAGGGGAAATTGTATTTCGAATACAACATGAGCGGTGAAACCGCTGAATACGATGTCTTGGCGACGACTAGAGCCGATCAGCATCTCGAAGGCAACCCAGCGAGCGATTTGACCGATGATGCCAAAACCTCCCTCCTCCAGTATTTTTATAATGGGAATCTCAACTACAGTTCATATGGCGAAGGTTCGATTTACATTTTGACAATCGATAGCGATTTTGCATCTCGCCCTTTCTTCTCCGAGGTGTACGCCGAATACAAAACACTTGAGTATCAAGCGACCCTTTGGCAAATTCTCATACCTGAAGTGACCGCCATTTTTCTTGTCGCGATTCTCGTTTATTTCGTCATGCCTTTGATTCTTAAAAACGGCAAGACAGTTGGCAAGTACATCATGAGCATCGGGCTGGTTAATAAACTTGGCTACGATGTTTCGATACCACAGCTCGTCTTGCGCTTTTTCTTTCCCCTTGTGGTGGTCATTGGCCTATTGATTATCGGCGGAGTTACTTTCGCGCTCGGAACTGGTCTTTTTGTTCTCGTTTCGTACACCTTAGTCATCTTCACCAAAGAGCACAAGGCCATCCACGATTTCCTCGCTGGAACCGTGGCAATCGAATCCAAGAAGTCCGTGTGGTTTAAGAATGCCACCGAAGAAGCTAAGTACACCGAAAAAATCAACGCGATGAAATATGTCGAAATCGAAAAGCCATTGCCAATCGACGATGAAAAAAACGAAAAATAATCCACTTTTAAAGCCATTTCTTCAAAGTTGACCAACAAGCCTCTTACATTTTAAGATTGCGGAAACGAACAAAAAAATGACATTTTTAGCACACTTTTGAACACCCTAATTAGATAATTAGTCCTTGTTTACAAGAGAGTGTTTATGATACTATCAATTTAGATAATTACAGTAACCATCCTGTAGGAGGTCAATAATGGAAGTAAGAATCGAAAATCTTACAAAAGCCTTCACGAGTCAAAAGGGACCGGAAGTTATTGCGGTCAACAACATGTCCTTCACCATTCCCGACGGTACGCTTGTCGGATTGCTTGGACCATCAGGTTGTGGTAAGTCAACCACCCTTTATATGATCGCCGGTCTTCATAAACCGACCGAAGGCAGAATCTTTTTTGGCGACGAGGAAGTCACCAATGTTCCACCGGAGCATCGCGGTATCGGGCTCGTCTTTCAAAATTATGCGCTATATCCGCACTTCACCGTTCGTCAGAATATTACCTTCCCATTAGATAATGTTCGCCCGAAACTATCGAAACAAGAAAAAGAGGCCGTCGCCCACGAGATGGCCCGTATCGTCGATATCGAACGCTACCTCGATCGGAAGCCAAAAGAACTATCCGGTGGTCAGCAACAGCGCGTCGCAATTGCCCGCGCCTTGTCCAAGAGACCAAAAGTCCTCTTACTCGACGAACCGCTTTCCAACCTTGATGCGCGCCTTCGTCTGCAAACCCGTGAGGAAATCAAACGAATTCAACGCGAGACTGGCATTACAACCGTCTTCGTCACTCACGACCAAGAAGAAGCGATGTCGATTTCTGATGTCATCGTCGTCATGAAAGACGGCGTCGTCCAACAAATCGGCGAACCTCAATACGTCTATGACGAACCAATCAACCTCTTCGTCGCCAAATTCCTTGGCTCCCCAGCCATTAATATCTTTGACGGCAAAATCGAAAAAGGCGTGTTGTCGGTCGAAGGCGTCGAACTCGACAAAGGCGATATATATAAAAAGCCATTAGTGATCGAAGAAAAAATCGAACTTCCTCGCGAACTCGACGAAAAAGGAAATCCCATCGGTGAGATTCAATACAAAGTCAATACAAAAACGGTCACTGACCGCCCTGTCAAAGTCGGCATTCGCCCCGAATCGTTCAAATTGAATAATGAAAAAGGTTTGATTTCCATTCGCAAACACTATATCGAACACATCGGCCGCGACATCTCGATCGTCGGCGAAATCGATGGTCAAAACGCTAGTCACGTCAAAGTCATCATCCCTTCAGAATTACGTTCACAAGTCATCGATAAGGAAGTATCACGATTCGAACCTGCTCGCTTCTATGTTTTTGAAGAAAGCGGCGAAAGGATTAAGTAACCGATTGGTGAAAAAGGTAAAAAAATGACCGAACAACCCAATCTCAAGAATACCGAAAAAGAGTTAGAGGTCGAAAACCTCTCCATCGGTACTTATGCCGAAGGAGCAACTCTCCAAGTCGCAAAGCCAAAGTGGTTTATGCCCGAATGGCTAAAAGCCATCATCGCCTTGGCACCTGCCCTTTTCTTCCTTATCATTTTCATGATATATCCAATTATCAACACTTTCCTCCTTTCGTTCTTGGAGGATTTTAGCTGGATAGGCGGATCTAAATCATCGTTCGCAATCATCAACTGGCTCTATTCTCTAAACCCTGATTTTCGGGGGAATCCGGCTTTCTGGTCGATCAACAACTACATTAACGTTCTTAAAGACACAGCCTTTCTATCGTCTTTAGGCAACACGGCTTTGATGGTCATCGTCAGCGTCCCGCTCACAATCACCATCAGCCTTTTGATCGCCGTTTGCTTAAACTCCATAAAAATCTTGAAGGGCTTTTTCCAAACCGTCTTCTTCCTCCCCTATGTGACCAACGCCATCGCCTTGGGCATGGTTTTCAATGTCATGTTTTCTAGGGGTGGTCCGATTAACAGCCTTCTAGGCTTCGACTTCAACTGGCTGCTTCAAGCTGCCGGTGCGAGCCGCTGGACGATGTTCGCGGTTATCACCATCTATTCGACATGGAATGGCTTAGCTTTTAAGATTCTTGTCTTTATGTCCGGCCTTGCCACCATCGACAAGCAGTATTATGATGCGGCGCGCATCGACGGCGCTTCGAAATTAAAGATTTTCGCGCGCATTACCGTGCCGCTTTTATCTCCGCAGATTCTCTACATCACGATTACATCGTTTATCGGTGCTTTTAAGGCCTATACGTCGGTTATCGCCCTCTTCGGCAATGAGATCGGAAGAGCGTCGTGTA
>JBAZDT010000012.1:10393-13039 GCA_041654325.1 Bacilli bacterium
CGGCAACGGCAAGGAGTGGATGACGGTTGTTGG
Organism: Bacilli bacterium; assembly: GCA_041654325.1. GTDB lineage: Bacteria > Bacillota_I > Bacilli_A > RFN20 > CAG-826 > UBA1424. The sequence goes on from JBAZDT010000012.1 coordinate 10,427, forward strand.
CTATGTTTACATCATGATGCAAAGATCGCAAATCGGTCGTGCCGCCGCGGCTTCGATCGTCTTGCTGATCGTCATCTTGGCGATTACCCTCGTGCAAACTCTCGTTTCGAAAAAACGAGTGCATTATTAAGGAAGGAGTGAAAAAATGGCAGAACATGAAGTTTACTTTACATCGCGTAAACAATTGGTCGTCTATCGCGCCCAAAAAATTCTGACGCAAGTCCTTTTATATGCCTTTTTGACAATCTTTGGACTATTCATCGTCTTTCCTTTTTTCTACATGATTGTCACCTCACTAAAAAGCGAAGTCCTTTATGATACCGAGGCCGCGCGTAAAATTATCACTTTGATTCCTCAGTTTGAAAGCGTTTATGCTCTCAACGATCAAGGTGCCTTTGTCCGCACATGGAGTCTATTCGATAACTATGGAATCGTCCTCGATTCGTCAAACAACTTCTTCATCTACTATATGAATACTATTTTAGTATCAGTCGTCTCAACTGCTTTTACCGTCGTGACGGCCGTCTTGGCGGCTTTCGCTTTTGCCCGCCTCGAATTTAAAGGCAAAAATGTTTTGTTCACGATTATTTTGGCCACGATGATGATTCCCGGCGAGATGATGGTCATCACTAACTTCCAGACCGCCGCGACATGGGGATGGCAAAATACTTATGCGGCTTTGATTTTCGTTCATGGCGTCTCAGTGTTTTACATCTTCTATCTTCGCCAGACTTTCCAGCAGATACCCAATGAATTATTCCTGGCGGCGAAAGTCGATGGCTACGGCCATTTCCGCTACTTGTGGCGGGTCATGGTGCCGATTGGCATGCCGACCATCGTCACGATTATCATCCTCTCCCTCATGGGATCGTGGAACGCCTATATTTGGCCAAACCTCATCGCCAGCGGGGCAAACCCCATCTTTGGCCATACGATGAAACTTGTCTCTAACGGTTTGATGGCTTTGTTTCAAGGCGAGTATACTTCTGACGATACGATCAAGGTGGCCGCCTCGATGGTCATCACCCTTCCGATCTTCATCTTCTTCTTGATTTTCCGGAAGTTTATCATGAGCGGTATCAGCCGCTCAGGCATCAAAGGTTAGTAATTGCTTAAGCAATTAATAAATTCGCAAGAAAGGAAAATTTTATGAAAAAATTTCTGAAAACAGCTACCATCACCTCTGCCGCGCTTATCACTCTTGGCGCGTTAAGTGGCTGTGGCCCGACAACGCAAGGCAACATCGACATGACCGTCGATACTCGCGGCGTTACTATTCAATTTTGGACGGGCTTTGGCGCCGTTATCAACTCAACCTTGGAACCGATAATCGCCGAGTTTGAAGAGGAGACCGGCATCGATGTCGAGTACGAAGCAAAGGGCGGTTATGATGCTTTGCAACAAGCAATCAACTTAAGCGCGACCTCCGTTTCCTATCCGCATATTGCCAATGGCTATCCCGATCACTTCGCAGGCTACATCGCCAGCGATATCATCCTTCGCTTGGATGAGTTCATCGCCGAAGACAAAGATATTCCCGCCATTCGCGATGAAGGCACCGACAACGAGTTTGTCGAATTACCAGCCTTTGACATCGATGATTTTTATGAATCATACATGGTCGAGAATAGAACCCTCGAATACGATAAGGATGGCAAACCCTATACCTTAGGCATTCCGTTTAACAAATCGACCGAAGTCGCCGTCATCAATAAAACAGCTTTTGATTTGTTTAAAGCCCTTGACTCAACCGTCGACGTTCCTGAGACATGGGATGAAGTCGGGACGATGGGCGCGAAGATCAAAAACATCATGTTGACAAGAGACTATTTTGGCAACGTGGTCGGCACCGATTATCTCGCTTATGCAGGTCAAGATGTTCAAGATATGCCGGCAGGCGTTACACCGCTGATCAGTTTTGAAGAAGTCACGGCCGATAATTTCCGCCTTCTCTCTTATGACTCGCAAGCAAACTACTTTATTACCGGCGTACGTCAGTGGGGCGCGACTTATACGGAGATGGATCAACAGACGCGCAAAGGTTATGTCACCTTTAACAATGACGGAACTCGCGCCATGATGACCAAGATGCGCCAACTGTTTGACGATGGCTATCTCGGCGTCCCCCAAACGTGGGAAGAAACGCAATATTGCTCCGGACCTTTTACCTTAGGTAAGAGTTTAATGAACATCGGATCAAGTGCCGGCGTGGTCAACGCTGTCCCGCAAGCCGATGCTTTCAAAGTCGATGCTGTCGCGATTCCTTATAACAGCGAAGAAGACAAATTTGTCATTTCGCAAGGCACGAACCTCGCCTTGTTCGATAAAGGCACCGTCGCCGAAAAAGTGGCGGCTTGGAAACTACTTAAATATTTAACGCAATATAAGAACGGCAAATTCTCAGCTGGCACCGGCTATTATCCAGCTTGCCGCAGCTCGTTTGAATCCGAAGAATATCAAGAATACTACAACAACGTTTTCAGCAGTGCGAACGATAAGATTAAAATCGCTGCCGCCAAAGTTAACTCCGATATTTATAACGGCACAGGCTCAACTTGGGAAAAATTCGTCGATCCCGGTTTCATCGGCTCGAGTTACATCCGCCAAGAAATC
>JBAZDT010000013.1:0-12494 GCA_041654325.1 Bacilli bacterium
AAGATAGTTGGTTAACTTTATTACTTTGTAATAACAAAACTAAATATATACTAAATAACAACTAAGGAGAATTTACTATATGAAGAACCTCGACAGAACAAATTTGGATTGTTTAGCAGTCAGCGCAATTCGTGCGATGTGCATCGACATTACCAATAAAGCTAAGAGTGGACACCCTGGCATGCCGTTAGGCAGTGCTCCGATTCTCTACACTCTCTTTAAAAACCATCTTGTCGCCAATCCCCATGATCCATATTGGATTAACCGCGATCGCTTTGTTCTCAGCGCCGGCCACGCTAGCGCTCTTCTTTATACGATGCTCCACCTTTGTGGTTATGGTTTATCGATTGAAGATTTGAAATCTTTCCGCCAATTAGATTCGCTGACCCCTGGACATCCGGAGTTTCGCCATACGAAAGGCGTCGAAGCCACGACTGGTCCTTTAGGGCAAGGTTTGGCGCAAGCCGTAGGGATGGCTGTTGCCGAACAAGCGGTCAAAGCTCAGCACCTCGAAGGCAATAAACTCATCAATCATTACACTTATTGCCTTGTTGGCGATGGTTGTCTTAACGAAGGTATCAGCCAAGAAGCCATCTCTTTCGCCGGCCATCAAAGGCTGAGCAAACTCATCGTCATCTATGATGCCAATCAAGTGATGCTCGACGGCGATCTCAGCCTTTCCTTTTCCGAGAATGTCGAACTTCGCTTTCTCGCCTCGAACTGGAATGTCTTAAAAGTCAAGGACGGCAACGATTTAGAAGCTGTCGATAAAGCCATTCGCAAAGCGAAGAAATCCCTGAGTTACCCAACCCTGATTATCGTCAACACGATTATCGGCTACGGATCCAGCAAGCAGGGAACTTCAAAAGTCCACGGCAACCCTCTTGGTGTTGAAGATGGTCAGAAAGCCAAAAACTTTTATGGGTATAATTACCCTGATTTTACTATTCCGCAAGAGGTCTATGATCTTTTCAATGGCACCTTCGTCAAACGCGGAGTCGATAAATATCAAAAATGGAAAGCCATCCGCGATGACTACAAAGATACCCATCCTGAAGAATACCGTGTTTTCGAACACGCTTTCAAAGGCGATGTAACCAATTACATTTATAATGATATTCCAAAAGTTGATATTGGCAGTTCAGACTCGACGCGTAGTATCAGCGGCCACATCCTCAACGAACTCCATAATACGATTCCCTTTATCATGGGCGGTTCGGCCGATGTCGCCAGCAGCGTGATGACCAAGATCAATAACGGCACCGACTTTACTCCCGATAACCGCTCCGGAAGAAATATTCATTTCGGAATTCGCGAGTTTGCGATGGCGGCTATTCAAAACGGCATGCTCTTGCATGGCGGAGTCAAAACATATGTTGGCTCTTTCCTCGTCTTCAGCGATTACATGAAGTCGGCAATTAGAACAGCCTGCCTCTCTCGCCTCCCTGCCATCTATCTTTTTTCACACGATTCAATCGCTCTTGGCGAAGATGGTCCAACCCATCAGCCAATCGAACACTTGGCAATGCTTAGAAGCATCCCTAATATGAGAGTCATTCGCCCGTGTGATAATGCGGAAACCTATGGGGCTTGGCGGATTGCGCTAAAGTCAAAGGAAACACCGACCGCGCTTATTTTATCGCGCCAGGGACTCCCAGAGATCGAAGGCACCAGCCTTGAAGGAGTGGCTAAAGGCGGCTATGTCGTCGCGAAAGAAAAAGAGCGGTTGATGGCGACGATTATCGCCACCGGAAGTGAAGTGTCACTTGCGATAAAAGCGCAGAAACTCCTGCTCGAAAAGAAAATCGATGTTCGCGTCGTATCGATGCCTTCAATCGGCTTATTCGATGCGCAAGAAGCCGACTATCGGAAGGCGACGATTGGCATTTCCAAAGATAAAGTCATCGCGGTGGAGATGCTCTCGACGTTTGGGTGGCATCGGCTTGCCGATACCGTCATGGGTATCGACCAATTCGGCACGAGCGCCCCGATGAACGATGCCGTGCGCAAATTCGATTTCACGAGCGAGCGCTTGGCGAGCATTGTCGAGAAAGTTGTCAAATCGCAATAACCTTGCTTAATAGGCAGCGATTATTTAATATAATCACAGCGGAGGACCGATATGGCGGACTATGTCTTTATCGAAAATTATTCAAAATACGGAGTGATGGGTATTTCACGCCGCGTTTTCGAGACAATTGCCCAGACGGCTGCCAACCGCGTCAAAGGAGCGGCGGTCTCGGCGAATAAGGCGCGCCTTTTCACTTTGCACCGCCCAATTCAGGCCATCTTGCGAAATAACGGGCAAGTCGATATCAAAATCGATGTGGCGATCAAAGCGGGAGCCAACGTCAGCGAAGTGTGCCTCAAAATCCAAGAGGAAGTCGCCAACTCTTTGATGGCGATGACGGAAATGATACCGTTTAACATCAACATCAAGGTCGTCTCCATTCGATAGGCTCTAACGAGTCTATTTTTTAGATTATGAAAAAACCACAACCTCAGCAAACATATTCTGAACTTCACAACAAAGCGGTGCGCCTCTATCGCAAATCCGCTCTTTTCTTATTGTGGGCCGGAATCATTTCGCTTTTGGCGGTCGTCCTTGGCTTATTCCAGCAAAATTCAGGCTATGCGATGTCGCTGGCGGTCAATATTTTGTTGAATCGTCTGCTCTTGCAGCTTGGCCTCCCTGGCTACGCCTACAATTTGCTGATTGTCGCGGTGGCGATCGCCTCGGGCGCGCTATTCTCGGCGTTGGGATACTTTGCGCAATTGGGCAAAAAGCTTTTCCTATTCATCGGCCTCGGCCTCTATCTCGCCGATTTTGCCGTCGTCTTCATCGTCTACGAGCCGATTTGGACATCGGAGTATGGAATTACCATCGCGACTCATTTGATCATTCTAGGGGCCCTTTTCGTCGCCGTTTATCAATATTACAAAGTTATCGTCATCGAAGAGCGATTCCACGGCCGTAGAACGTTGAATCTCGACGAGGAAGATAATCGAGATAAATAACATGAATAACGAAACACGCAATCAAAATCAAATCATCGCTATGTCGTGTTTGTACGAGTTTTTGACGCGAGCAGAGATGGGCCAAGATATCGATGTTAAAGATTTGCTCGAGCGCAACTGCGACCTCGTGCTAGAGGAAATTGACCTTTTTGTTTCCCAAGTCGTGGTGAAGGCGATAAAAAACCGCCAGGAGATCATCAATTCCCTGCAGGTGAATATGACCAAGTGGAAATTTCCGCGCCTGAACCGCATCGCCCAAGCCATTTTGCTCTTGTCGGTTGCCCATTATCGCTATTTAGGAGATGTTGATCGCGGAGTTGTCATCGATATCGCCGTTCGCCTCGCCAAGCGCTTTCTCGATGCCGATGAATACAAATTCATCAACGCGGTCCTTGATAAAACGCTATGAGATCTGATGAGTTTTATACCGTATCGAGCCTTAATCGCCGCATCAAAGAGACAATCGATGGGGATGTTTCCCTTCGTTTCATACGTTTAAAAGGCGAAGTATCAAACCTTAAAAAATATTCCAGTGGCCATTATTACTTAACCTTGAAAGATGAGAGCAGCGTTATTTCGGCGGTCATGTTCGCCAATGACGCCATGCATATCGGCTTTGATCTAAAAGATGGTGATGAAATTATCGCCTACGGTTCAATCGGCGTCTATTTGCAGCGCGGCAATTACCAGATGTACATTAATCAAATTGAACTTTTTGGTCAAGGTTCAATTTTAATTGAATTAGAGAAACTCAAGAAAAAATTATACGCAGAAGGCTTGTTCGACGAGAGCCGAAAGCACCCAATCCCGCCCTATCCGAAAACAATTGGTATTATTTCAGCTCCCGGCAGCGCGGCAATCGAGGACATGATTAAAAACATCCATCGCCGCTATCCCGTCGTCAAAATCATCTTTTTCCCTAGCCTCGTGCAAGGAAACGGGGCATCCAAAGATTTAATTCGCGCCTTTAAACTTGCGTCAAGTGAAAATTTAACCACGCTGATCATTGGCCGCGGTGGAGGCGCTAACGAAGATTTAAATGCCTTTAACGATGAAGAACTTGTCCGAACCTTGGGGTCGCGGACCATGCCTCTTATTTCCGCGGTTGGACATGAGATTGACAACACTCTGATCGACCTCATCGCCGACAAGCGCGCTTCGACGCCGACTGGAGCGGCCGAAATCGCGACTCCCGATAAACGGGAGATATATTCCACGCTTGATTCTTACCTCGATCAGTTGGGAAATTCTTTGAATAACAAATTAGAAGCATTAAAAGAAAGATTAAACTTGCTTTCGAAAAGATCGTTCTTCGTCGACCCCAAATCAATCTACGAGATGAAAATCCGCGACGTGAAGGAAATGCGTATTCGCCTTGCTAATGCGGCGCGAAACGGCTATCTTAATGCTAATTGGCGTCTAAAAGCCGCTCAGCAACGTTTGGAAGCTTTATCACCCTACGGCGTTTTAAAACGAGGGTATTCGATCGTGACCGATGAAGATGGTAAAATCATCACATCCATAAAGGACATCGGAGTAGGGGAGAACATCGTGACTAATGTCAATGATGGTATAATCAAGTCGAAGATTACCGCAAAGGAGAAAAAAGATAATGGCAAAGCAAAAAGAAGTTGATTTTGAAAAAGATCTCGCCCGCTTAGAAGATATTGTCGCCACCATCGAGAGCAAAACACTGCCTTTGGATAAGAGTATCGCCCTTTACGAAGAAGGCAAATCGATCATCAAAGCCCTTGAAGAAGCCCTTAAGGAAGCCGAGACTAAAATAGCCGATATCGTGAAAGTTGAATAAAATTCAATATTCATTATTTAGTATTTATTTAGTATAAAAACATCATGAAAAACAGAAGCGATCACAAAAAGCAAAACATCGAGATAGCGGAAATTAAGAATCCGAAGTTTTTGAAAGACTTGAACTACCGTTCTTTGGATGCTTTAGCTGCGAAAATCCGCACCGAGATAATCGATAAAACAAGTAAATTCGGGGGGCACTTATCGAGCAACTTAGGCGTCGTCGAAATTACAATTGCCTTACATCGCATGTTCAACTTCCCATCCGACAAACTCATTTTTGATGTTGGACATCAGTCTTACACGCACAAAATTCTAACCGGCAGGTCGCTTGAGTATTTACGCAATCGCAACGGGGTCTCAGGATTTCAGAAAATATGCGAATCATATTATGATTGTTTCGAAGCAGGGCATAGCTCGACCTCGCTAAGCGCTGCCGAAGGATTCGCTCTTAACCGCGATGCAAAAGGCGAAAAATATGATGTCGTCGCCGTCATTGGCGACGCTTCAATCGTCAATGGCCTCGCCTTTGAAGCTTTGAATAGCATCTCTCATACCAAAAGCAAAGTCATTATCATTTTAAATGATAACGAGATGTCGATATCTCGTCCGACGGGCGGGATGGGCAAATTCTTTTCCAAGATCTCGACAGCTTCTGGATATAACCGCTTAAAGTATTTATACAAACGATTCATGCTGAAAACGCGCTTCGGTCACCATATTTACAACTTCACATCCCGCGTCAAAAACGCTATTAAAAGAAAACTCGTTCCAACGACATATTTTGATAACATGGGTTTTCAGTATCTAGGATGCATCGACGGCCATAATATCAAGGCTCTTGAAAAAGCCATCATTCGGGCTAAAAGGTCGACTAAATCAGTAGTTTTGCATGTTTCGACGATTAAAGGAAAAGGTTATAAATACGCCGAGAACGATGTCACGGGCTATTGGCATGGTGTCACGCCTTTTGATATCGAGACTGGGAAACCGAAAAACCTTCATCCCGAATTGTTATCGTGGTCCCATCTTTATAGTGATTTGCTAAGTGAATTGATGGAAGAACGTCAAGACTTAGTCTTAATCTCTCCGGCTACTGTTAAAGGCAGCGGCTTGGAACACCTATTCGAAAAATACCCAGCGCGGACATTTGATGTCGGTATCGCCGAAGGTCACGCCGTGACCCTCGCGAGCGGATTAGCAGTTGCGGGCACGCACCCAATTGTTTCGATTTATTCGACCTTTATGCAGCGAGCTTTCGATCAAATCATTCACGATATCGCCCGCATGAATTTAAATGTTACCTTCCTCGTCGATCGCTCCGGGTTAGTCGGCGCCGATGGCGAAACGCACCAGGGCATTTATGATGAGGCGTTTTTGCTTTCCACCCCCAACACGACGGTGGCGATGCCTTCTAACGACGAAGAAGCCAAATATCTTCTTTACGAATCGCTTGAAGACCATGGTCCGTTTTTTATCCGTTATCCGCGCGATTTGCTGAAAAAGAATCACAAAATCGATTATAAAAAGCATGAATATGGCAAATGGCTATTGGAAAAGCAGGGCGCCACCAAACGCCTGGTGATTATCGCCGTCGGTCAATCATTGCGCACCATAAAAGAGCAACTTATTGAAGAGAATCTCGATGTTACTTTAGTAAACGCTATTTATCTAAAGCCTTATGATAAAGAAATGCTCAAAACGCTTTGCGATTATGGAAACATCGTTATCTACGATCCTTATACCATCGAAAATGGTTTTCCTCTATTTATAAAATCACAACTTGTCGATTTATCTTACAAAGGAAATGTTTTATCATGTGCGATTCCCGCGACATTCGTCCAACAAGGGACAATCAATGAGCAGCTTGAGCAGTTCGAACTTCTTCCGAAACAAGTCATAAATAAAATAAAAAAATTATTGTAAAATTTAGACTGGTTAACATAACATTGTCAATCAACCTTTTTTTATATAAACTAAAGTTATGAGTAAAGTTATTGTTCATATTGACTTAAACGCTTTCTTTGCCACTGCCGAGGAACTTCGCGACCCAAGTCTCATCGACAAACCGCTAATCATCGGTAACGACGGTCGCAAAGGAATCGTCTCGACCGCCTCTTACGCCGCACGCAAATTTGGTATTCATTCCGGAATGCCTACTTTTCAAGCTAGAAAATTATGTCCCCACGTCATCATCCGACCTGGAGACTTTCGCTACTATGGTCTTCTCTCACGGGAATTTTTCGCTTTTGTGCAAAAATATAGCAAAATAGTAGAAAAAGCCTCGGTCGATGAATGCTATGTCGATATGACTGAGACTCTTAAGGGCGTGGCGAATGTCGAATTGTTTTTAAAAGATATGCAACTTAAGCTTTTAAACAAGACAGGTCTAAAGTGTTCGATAGGAGTGGGACCAACGAAGTTTTTGGCCAAGATGGCCTCTGATATGAAAAAGCCGATGGGTTTGACGATTTTAAGAAGGAGGGATATCCCACACCTTCTATATCCTTTGCCTATTCGTGATTTCTATGGCATCGGGCGCAAAACCGCGCCGCGCCTTGAAATGATTGGAATTAAAACAATCGGTGACTTGGCCAAGCGGATAAAAAGCGCCGATACGGAATTGGAGTTGCTGTTTGGCAAGTTCTATTTTGTCATCAAAGATTGGATCAGCGGCTATGGAAACGACGAAGTCGATGTCGAGCCTTGGGATCCGAAGTCGATTGGCAACAGTTCGACATTTATGCATGACACGAATGATTTTATGGAAATCAAGGAAATGATTTCTTCTTTGAGTAAAGAAGTGAGCGAACGCGCGCAACATGAAAGAAAAAAAGGAACGACGGTCCAAATAGTGATCAAGGACGCAGAATTCAAAACAATTAACCGGTCGATAACTTTTAAAGAGCCGACAAACGATCACGATACCATATTTAATAAAGCCCTCACCCTTTTGGAAAGGCATTATAAAGGACAGCTGATCCGTTTGGTCGGCGTCACTTTGCAAAACCTCGTCGATCCTCATGACTTAGTCATCCAGATGTCTCTTTTTGATTACCATAAACACGAAGAGGAAAGCGAGACAAAACTGCTCATTAACGAGTTAAATCGCAAATTAAAAAAGCCTATGCTCATTCGCGCGAGCGAAGTCGAGGCGGAGAAAAGAGATCAAAAAGATGAAGATTGATGATGCCATCGATTTATTTTTCCAATACTTAATAGTTGAGAAGGGTGTCCAAAAGCAGACGATCAAAGCCTATGCCGACGATTTGAAACAGTTTTTCAAAGTGTTCAAAGACAAAGCGCAAACCGACGATTTGCTCGTCAGCGATTTAACCGACTTCATCAAAATCCAAAGCCGCCTTCATCGAGCGACATCAACGATTTTGCGCCGTCTTTCATCGACGAAGCATTTTTATCGTTTTCTTGAAAAAGAAAAAATATTACTCGACTCCGTTCCTAAGATCGATTCCCCACGTGCGATCAAAAAACTGCCGGTATCGTTGACCGTCGAAGAAGTCGAGGCTCTTTTAGAAGCCCCTGACATCGATAAGCCAGAAGGCCTTCGCGATAAAGCGATGCTTGAAGTCATGTACTCTTCCGGCCTTCGCGTGAGCGAATTAATCAAGTTGGAAAGAGGGCATCTAAACTTCTCTCATGGCGTAATTACCATTTATGGTAAAGGCAACAAGGAAAGACGAGTTCCAATCGGCGAATTCGCTTTAGAATACCTGGTCAAATATTTGGAAGAAGGGCGCATCAAAAACCCCGGTAAGAATACGAAGTACGTTTTTCTAAATCGCTATGGCAACCCTTTATCGCGTCAATATTTCTTCAAGCAAGTTAAGAAATATGCCGTCTATGCAGGAATAAAAGAAATTATCTCGCCTCACACTCTACGCCACAGTTTCGCGACCCACATGCTTGATAACGGCGCCGAACTGCGAGCCGTCCAAGAGATGTTGGGTCATCAAAATATCGCAACGACGCAAATATACACCCACGTGTCCAGCAAACGGATTCTCAGTGCTTATGATTTGTATGCGAAACGCAAATAATATACAATACTTTATTGTAATAAAGGAGTTCTTATGAATAAATACAAAAGATTCTTCGTCATCGTTATCGATTCCGTTGGAATCGGTGAGATGCCAGATGCCCATAAATTTGGCGATGTCGGCGCGAACACTTTCGTCCATACCGCTAAAGCTGTCGGCGGCCTCAAGGTCCCAGTCATGAACGCTCTTGGGCTAGGCGATTTAGCGCCAATCCAAGGTACGAACGTCGTCGCTCATCCCCATGCCTACTCTCTACGCCTTCGCGAAACAAGCGCTGGCAAGGACACGATGACCGGTCACTGGGAAATGATGGGCATCAACACGACCACGCCCTTTCAAACCTTTACCGACACCGGTTTTCCGCAATCGCTGATCGATGAATTAAGTGCCAAAACTGGCCATAAGATCATCGGCAACAAAGCCGCGAGCGGCACCGAAATACTCGTCGAATTAGGCGAACAGCAAATGCGCGAGAACTCGCTGATCGTCTACACTTCGGCTGACAGCGTCTTACAAATCGCGGCCCACGAAGAAACGACTGGAGTCCAGGAATTATATCGCTGTTGCGAAATCGCGCGCGAGATATGCATGCGCCCCGAATATTTTGTCGGCCGAATTATCGCCCGTCCGTTTATCGGAACATCAAAAGAGAATTTTCGGAGAACGCCGAACCGCCACGACTTAGCGGTTTCGCCGACAGGAAAAACAACGCTCGATATTTTAAAAGACAACCATTATATGGTTAGTTCGATTGGCAAAATCAACGACATCTTCAATACGATGGGCGTTGTCAAAGCTCAAAAAACAGTTTCCAACATCGACGGAATGAAGAAAACCATCGAAGAAGCTAAGAGTCACGATTTTACTGGTCTATGTTATGTTAACCTGGTCGAATTCGACAGTGAATATGGCCATCGCCGCGATCCCAAAGGATACGCCAAGGCTCTTGAGCAATTTGACGTCCAACTCGGCGAGTTAATCAGCTTTCTTGGCGATGATGATATCGTCATGGTCACGGCTGACCACGGCAATGACCCAACCCATCATGGCACGGACCACACAAGAGAGAAAGTCCCTCTTCTCATCTATTCAAAATCGATGAAGAAGGGGAGATATCTCGACGAGCGTTCATCTTTTGCCGTCATCGGTGCCTCCGTGCTAGCCAATTTTGGATTAAAGAAAGCCCCGAATCAAATCGGTGAACCAATCAAGGAGATTTTTGAATAATGAAAACTAGAAACATCATCTTACCGCTCGTCGCCGCTCTTCTTGCTTCGTGCGGTCCAAGTCAACAAACCGACATTACCATCCGCGCTCTTTCGCCTGCCGGAGCTCCGACTTTAGCTTTTTATGATCAAGGCAACAACGAAAATTTTACGACGAACACGACTCCAAGTAATGTTTTATCAGAATTCCAGACCAATTATTATAACGCTATCGTTTTTGATTCTATTAATGCTTTAAAAAGCATTAAGAATAATGGATTAGATTTTAAATTAGCAAGGATCATCACCGGTGGAAACTTTTACTTGGCGAGTATCGATAAAGAAGTGGGAGCGATGCCGACTTCTGAAGATGTCGTCGTCTCTTTTGGCGAGAATTTAATTCCCGATTTAGTTTATCGAAAACTATGCGAATACTGGGGGGTTGAAAATACTGCTTTCTATGTCCCAAGCGTTTCGGAAGCACTCGGAGTTTTGAAAAACGGTCTTTATTCCGGAGATCCGGTCGATTTTGTTTTTATTGCCATGCCAGCTCTTAATATTGCCTTAAACGATCAGGCTGCGGCGACTTATGGCAAAGTCAAGGTTGTCAAAAATATCCGCGCCGAATGGGAACAATACTCTGGTCAAGAGGCTATTCCACAAGCCGGTCTTTTCTTTCGCACCAGCCAGTATAATTTGAATCCTTCGTTGTTCGATGATTATGTAGATGCTATCGATGCCCGCATTGATGTCGCGATTGATAATCCATCGTTAGTCAAAACTGCGATGGATGAATTTGGAGACGCTCAAGCCCAAGCAGCCAAATTCGGATTTAACTCAAATATTATGTTAACCACTCAATCTGATAACGCCAATGGATTTGGTCTTGTCCGCGCCACGGAAACCGTTGCGGTCAATGCGTTTTTGGAATCTTTAGGTCTTGCTCAATTCGAATCATCGTATTTCCTCAATTAAGTAAACATGAAAAACACAAAGCTATTTCTTAACAAGTACGCCGTAGTAATCTATACGGGTCTTGGAATTGGCTTTGTTTTTCTTTTGTGGTGGCTCACATCGCTAATCGTGAAAGCGACATTGCTTCCGACTTTCCCAGGTCCTGAAGACGCCTTGCCGTTGTTTTTTGAGCTCTTTGCCCTGTCTTCGACATGGTTGGCAGTTGGCGGAACGTTGTTAAGACTTGTTATTAGCTTTGCATCCGCCTTCATCGTCGGGTCTTTGTTTGGCATACTCGCCGGTATGAATAAACCTTTTCAAGCTTTTATGCGCCCGCTGATTATTACTTTAAGGACCCTTCCGACGGCGGCCGTGATTTTAGTCCTCATCGTCTTGCTTAAACCGCTCTTTGCCCCAATAATCATCGTCTTTCTCGTCATCTTCCCCATTTCCTATGAATCGATGGCCAGTGGCATTCAAAATCTCGACAGAGAAATAAAGGATGCGGCCAAGCTCGATGGAGCGAGCCGCCTGCAAGCGATAACACGCGTTTACATTCCTCTATCTTCGCCTTACATTCTTCTCGGCGTCGTCTCAAGCCTTGGACTCGGCATGAAAATATCGATCATGTCAGAAATTATCGCCGGCTCCAACCGCGTTGCGGGCTTGGGCCGCTTGATTCACTTGGCCTATATCGAAGCCGACATGACGCGGATTGTCGCCATCTCGATCTTCGCCGTCATCTTGATTGGCTTAATTGATTTTGCGATGTTCTACGCGAAACGAAAACTCAAGAACCATTAATTCGTTAACACTTTTGCTAATCATCTAAAAAATCGAATGATTGTGACGATGAGCGAAATATATGTCCCTAGCCTCAGCCAGGGATTTTTTATTGCGGCCATTGACTTGATGGATGTTTGCTTCTTGAATATGATCTTTTGCCCATCCGCAAATAGAGCAAACCTCACCTTCGAAGTCACCATTTAGCGTAAATTCTCCACAGCAAGAACAGGATTTTATACTCATGCTTTGATTATAAACCGCAGGCGAATAAATATATACGTAGGGATTAAAAACGATAGGGGAAATAATCGATTAGTAGTTATTTAGTATATTATTGCAAAATGAAAAATGTGGAAAACCTCGATTTGAGTAATTTGTGATATAGACAAAAGCTAATACGAATAAGAAAAAAAGTACGATAAAATCAATAAAAGATGTATTATGGTTTACATAATGGCGATTATGCGAAGTAAACCATTTTGCGCCCTACTTGCGAAACCGATGAAAAAGTCATGATAATTAAGTTTCGAGAGTATTTATTTCTTTGCTTTTGAAAACGATAATAAAAAGTCAAACGACCTTACATCCGACTTAAATGACAAGGCTGCGGAGATTATCGTTTAGCTAATATTCGTTCTAAACTAATTCGTTCGCGCTCTTCTTT
>JBAZDT010000014.1:0-11749 GCA_041654325.1 Bacilli bacterium
AACTTCCATTTCGCCGAATCTTTGACCACCGTTTTGCGCTTTGCCACCGAGTGGCTGCTGCGTGACCAAGGAATAAGGACCTGTGGCTCGAGCGTGCAACTTATCGTCGACCATGTGGACGAGTTTAATCATGTACATGACGCCGACGGAGATGCGCTCATCAAAGCGTTCGCCGGTCCGGCCATCATAGAGGACAGTCTTGCCGTCGGGAGCAATTTCGGCTTTTTTCATAAGATCGAAAATTTCTTCATTGGTGATACCGTCGAAAACCGGGGTCGCCAATTTCATGCCGAGGCGCTTGCAAGCAAGGCCGAGGTGGATTTCGAGGATTTGCCCGATGTTCATACGCGATGGGACACCGAGTGGGTTGAGCATGATGTCAACTTGCGTGCCATCGGGAAGGAAGGGCATGTCTTCGACTGGTAAAATACGGGAAATAACACCTTTATTACCATGACGTCCTGACATTTTATCTCCTTCGGAGATTTTGCGTTTTTGCACGATGTAAACGCGCACGACTTCGTTGACTCCGGGCGGGAGTTCATCGCCGTTTTTACGCGAGAAGATTTTAACATCGAGAACAATACCGGCTCCGCCGTGCGAGACGCGGAGAGAAGAATCTTTGCCATCTTTGGTCTTCTCACCAAAAATCGCCATTAACAGCTTTTCTTCAGGAGTTGGTTCAGTAATGCCTTTGGGAGTGATCTTGCCGACGAGAATATCGCCTTCTTTGACTTCAGCGCCTGGAACGACTATTCCACGCTCGTCAAGGAATGCTTTGGCATCTTCCGAAATATTCGGAACATCGCGAGTGATCTCTTCCGCACCAAGTTTCGTCTCCCGGCATTCGAGTTCGTATTTCTCGATATGGATTGAGGTATATAAGTCTTCTTTAACTAATCTCTCGGACATGATGACGGCATCTTCATAGTTATAGCCATTCCATGTCATAAAGGCGATCGTGACGTTTTGGCCGAGAGCCAAATCGCCATTTTCCATCGCCGGACCATCGGCGAGAATATCGCCGTTTTTGATTTCTTGACCGATTTTGACAATTGGGACTTGATTGATGCAAGTGCCTTGGTTCGAACGGGCGAACTTCTGCAGTTGGTACGTTTTGGTCTTTTTCTTGTCTTTGACGATAATCTTGCGGCTGTCGACATAAGAGACGACGCCTTCACCAGTCGAAATAACCGCTAAACCAGAATCGCGGGCGACGATGTGCTCCATGCCGGTTCCGACAAAAGGAGCCGTCGGCTTTAATAAAGGAAGCGCCTGACGTTGCATGTTCGCGCCCATGAGAGCGCGTGTCGTATCGTCGTTTTCGAGGAAAGGAATGCAAGCGGTAGCGATCGAAACGATTTGTTTCGGACTGACGTCGATATAATCGACATCTTCGCGGTGAGCCATGATATTTTTGCCATCGTGGCGAGCGACGACATATTCGTCGAGAATGATGCCGTCTGCGTCAAGATTGACGTTAGCTTGGGCGATGATGTGCGTTCTTTCCATGTCGGCGGATAAGTATTCGCCTTCGTCGAGGACGCGCTGGGTCTTCTTGTCGACGCGGCGATATGGGGTTTCGATAAATCCGTATTTGTTAATCTTGGCGTAAGTCGCAAGATTGTTGATTAAACCGATGTTTTGACCTTCAGGAGTTTCAATCGGGCAGATGCGGCCGTAATGGGTATGGTGCACGTCGCGGACATCCATGCTCGCGCGGTCACGAGTAAGACCGCCAGGGCCAAGGGCCGACAGACGGCGTTTGTTGGCTAGTTCGGCGAGAGGATTGGTCTGATCCATGAACTGGGATAGTTGCGAGCTCGCAAAGAATTCGCGGATGCTCGAGGTTAATGGGCGAATGTTGATCAGCGATTGGACGGTGACGCTTTCCATCTCGGAAATCGACATCTTCTGTTGGACGGTCTTAGCCATCTTCGTCAAACCGATGCGGAATTGCGTCTGGATGAGTTCGCCGACGCAGCGGATGCGGCGGTTGCCGAGGTGGTCGATATCATCGGTGTCGCCAAAGCCGTCAATCACGTTCATGAAATATGAGAACGTTGCGACGATGTCAGAGATGGTGACGCGGGCGATAGTCAGATTCAAGTCGGTGCCAATAATATTGGCGGTTTGGTCTTTTTTGTCGCCAACGTAGACTTTGACGATGTTGACGATGCCGTATTTATCAAGTTCTTTATTGATTTTCAGCGTTTTTTGATGCGCGCCTTTTTCAAAGAATTCGATGTCGCGTAGATGGTCGACGTCTTCTTTGCTGAGACGAGTATCTTTTTGGAAGGCGACTTCCCCATCAGCGGAGACGAGGTCTTGGGCGAGAATGCGGCCGGCTAAACGGTTGTAAATGCCAAGTTTATTACGGTATTTGAAGCGTCCAGCTCGTCCGAGATCATAGCGTTTTTGGTCAAAGAACTTTTGAATGAGAAAGAGATGTACGCCTTCGTTGGTAATCGGTTCGCCGGGTTTCAACTTCCGAAAAATCTCCACCAAGGCATCGCGTGAAGTCTTGATATCCTTGTCTTTTTCAATCGTGTTAAGGAGCATGGGACGATTGCCAAAAAGCTTGATGAGCTCGTTGGAGTCTTCAAAGCCTAAGGCTTTTAAAAGGATGGTGGCGTTCATTTTGCGCTGACGATCGATGCGCACTGAGATGAGGTCTTTTTGATCGGCTTCGAACTCGAGCCACGTTCCGCGCGTCGGAATTAAGTCGGCGTTATGAGTGTACTTACCGGTCTTTTCTTGCGTTTTGCTCAGGTAAGCGCCTGGCGAACGGACTAATTGCGAAACGATGACGCGTTCCGCGCCGTTGACCACGAAAGTCCCGCTGTCGGTCATAAGCGGTAAATCGCCCATGAAGACTTCGGCTTCCTTGATCTCGCCCGTCTTTTTCTGCTCGAGCTGCAAAACGACGCGAAGGGCCGCACTATAAGTGAGGTCGCGCTCTTTGCACTCTAAATATGTATAATCAGGTTTTTCAAGTCGGCACGATTTGTATTTGATCGCGACGTCTTTGTTATAGTTTTCAATTGGAAAAACTTCTTGGAGAACTTCGTTAAGTCCTTCGTCTTTGAACCAAGCAAAAGATTCGGTTTGAATCTCGGCAAGATAAGGAAGGGCTAACGATCCGGAAATTTTAGAATAATCGATTCGATTATTAGGCATCATCTTGTTGTTACGCACGTTATTACTCATGTAATGGCTCCTTTTCTATGTTTGTTTGCCTTGCAATTAGATGTGCACCACTTCAAATGGTTTTGAATTAATGCACGTCGCTTGCCCCACGGAGGCAAACCGCCATCAATATGCAATTTTCACTTAGTGAAGGCCACGTTGGCTGTTATTGGAAATCGCAATTGAATCATTTAATCCTTCGTTTGTTTTGTCACTTCGAAGGCGGTGACTCGGATCGCTTGGTCGTTGCTTCCGAGGCGAGAGCGAAGTTTATTTTTTTTCGCTCTCGCTTAGCTCGGTAATCAATGCAACTGTTGCTAAAAAGTCGAAAATCCGCCTAATGTAAGCGGATGTGCTCAATGGTATACGTTATTTGATTTCGACTTCAGCACCGGCAGCCACGAGAGCCTTTTTGTGCTCTTCAGCTTCCACTGGTGAAATGTGCTCTTTGATGTTGACGGGAGCGCCATCAACGAGCTTTTTGGCATCCATAAGTCCTAAGCCAGTAATGGCTTGGACGGCCTTGATGACAGCGACTTTGGACATGCCGACGGCCTTTAAGACGAGGCTGACATCAGCTGGTCCAGCGGCTGGACCCTCTTCTTCGACTGGCGCGGCGGCGGCGGCTACTGGAGCGGCGGCGGTCACACCGAATTCTGCTTCGACTGCTTTGACGAGATCGTTGAGTTCAACGACGGTCATTTCTTTTAATGAGGCAATAATTTCCTCTTTGGTTAACTTAGCCATTTTTTGATTCCTCCTAATGTGGCATTAATTGGCTTTGTCCGCGATGCCTTTGACGGCACACGCAAACTGGCGGACTGGTGCTTGAAGCACCGATAAGAACATCGAGATTAAACCTTCACGTCCTGGTAGACCGGCGATGACGCTGATCTGCTTGGCATCAACAACTTTGCCTTCGATAAGACCGCCTTTGATGACGAGCTTGTCATTGCGCTTGGCGAACTTAACTAGGACCTTTGGTCCGGCGATAATATCTTCCGAGAACGCATAAGCGTTAGGACCGACAAGGTATTTAACTAGATCTTTGTGACCAAGGTTTTCCGAGGCTCTGACGAGCATTGAGTTCTTGTAGACGTTGACTTCGCCTTTGACTTCATAAAGAGCGCGGCGAAGATTCATCATATCTTTCACGGACAAGCCGCGATACTCAAAGACGATTACCGATTGCGATTTGTTCATCTTTGTTTGAACTTCTTTAACGATGTTTTCCTTAGCTTTTAAGATTTCATTATTCATCTTGTTCTTCACCTCCTTTGTGTTTGTTAGACTGGTGAGGCTCCAATATACTTTGAGTGATGACCTTTGCAGGTTTATTGTATCTACCTCGGCAACATGATTAAGCCCCGTGGCCGTTGCTGTCTATGGTATATTGTGCTTCGTGATTAGAATTTAGCGACCAGCGAATGTGATTTTAATCGATGGTCCCATCGTCGTGTGAATGACGGCGTTTTTGATATAAATACCTTTAACGCTTGATGGACGGACTTTGACAATCAACTCGCATAATGCGCGAAGATTATCAACAATCTTTTCGGCGTCGAAGCTGGCTCTTGCGATACAGACGTGGACATTGCCGTCTTTATCGACGCGGTATTCGACTTTGCCGCGCTTGATTTCATGGATTGCTTTAGCAATGTCAACCGCGACAGTGCCCGTCTTGGGATTTGGCATCAAGCCTTTAGGTCCGAGAAGACGACCCATTTTGCCAAGTTCGCCCATCATATCAGGTGTGGCGATTATGACATCAAAATCAAACCAGTTTTCTTTTTGGATTTTTTCGAGCATTTCTTTGCCCCCGGCGAAATCCGCTCCGGCCGCTTTTGCGTCTTCGACTTTGTTGGTCACAGCGAGAATCCG
The DNA here is from genome assembly GCA_041654325.1 of Bacilli bacterium. Lineage (GTDB taxonomy): Bacteria > Bacillota_I > Bacilli_A > RFN20 > CAG-826 > UBA1424. The sequence goes on from JBAZDT010000014.1 coordinate 5,071, forward strand.
TTTGGTCTTGCCGTTTCCATGAGGCAAGTTGATCGTGCCCCGAATTTGCTGATCCGCTTGTTTGGGATCGACATTAAGCCGGAAAGAAGCATCGATGGTGGCATCAAACTTCACAGTGGAAGTTTTTTTCACAAGTTCCGCGGCTTCTTCGATAGTGTAGAGTTTGTTGCTATCAATTAGCTCGGCGACTGCCTTGTACTTTTTACCTACTTTCATTTCGTTTTCCTCCTAGGTGGTCCAATCGGGCATTAAACCCTCCCACTAATCCTCGTCGATCGTAATGCCCATGTTACGAGCGGAACCCTCAACGATTTTGAGAGCGGCCTCGATATCATTACAATTCAAATCTGGCATTTTATACTCGGCGATTTCCCGCAATTGAGCCTTACTAATGTGTCCGACTTTAGTAGTTTTGGGGTTTGCGGAACCTTTGGCGAGCCCAGCGGCTTTTTTTAATCTTTCGGCGACTGGGGCGGTTTTGATGACAAATTCATGTGATTTGTCTTCATAAGCTGTGATGATGACAGGAACAGTTTCGCCGCGACGATCAGCGGTTTTGGCATTGAAGTCCGTACAGAACTTCGGCATGATGACACCGGCTGAAGCGAGTTTTGGTCCAGGTTTGGCTTCGCCGCCTGGCAATTCCATTTTCACAACTTTAGCGATTCTTTTGCTCACGTGACATTCCTCCTTTTGCAGTGAATATGTTTGTCCGTGTTGTGGTCGAGGGATGAATCGTGCATCCTTCCACACAAGACCTGCGAGCGCTCACGAGCTCTACTCTCAAGAGCACACGCTGAAGTATTTTATCAAATACTATGTGCGTATACAAGAAAATTTTTGCATAGAAAATGAAAATGACTCCTGACTTACGAACGCAACAGGAGTCAAAAATGTTAACATTTTTATTTTTGAACGAGTATCTTTCTAGATGCGGCGATAGAGGAGAAGAAGCGAGTTAATAATCATTAAAACCGTCAATCCAGTGTCCGCCAACATGGCAATTGTCATCTGTGCTTCGCCAAGAACGCCGAAGAGAATGGCGACCATGATGCCGAATTTGATGGCGAGAGAGAAGATGATATTGAAAATAGCGACCGCTCTTGTCTTTTTAGAAATTTTTATCGCATCAGCGACTTTAAGCGGATTGTCGTTGATTATAATCACTTCGGCGTTATGAACGGCGATATCGCTTCCAATGCCCGACATTGCAAATCCGACATCGCTGCGGATGATGGCTGGTGCGTCATTTACGCCATCTCCCACGAAACCAACAGCTTTTTTGCTTTTGCTTAGATAATCTTCAAGAATTTGCAGTTTTTGTTCAGGGGTTAATTGCCCATAGTACTTTTCGATACCAAGTTCGTCGGCGATGGCTTTGGCATTTGCGTTTTGGTCACCGGAAAGAAGAATGGTTTGAACGTGCATTTTTTCTAACTCTTGGACCATCTTTTTGGAATCAGTTTTTGCAGTGTCGTTGAGCACGACGTAACCTGCGTACTGGCCGTCGACTGAAAGGTGGATTATCGTGCCGAGATCTTCGTTGTTGGCGACGGGGATGCCTTCATTGATCAAGAAGGCCCGATTTCCGGCTAAAACTCGCTTATTGCGATATGTAGTCTCAACCCCAAAACCCGGTATTTCACGATAATTTTCCTGCAAAAACTTGTTATTTTGCAGCTTTTTATCATGAAGAATCGCTTTGGCTATCGGGTGGTTTGATTGGCTTTCGGCGGCGATCAAATAATCCCAAAAATCGTCTTCCGAAATGTTGGATGGCACAGCTTTTTTGACCTCGAAATAGCCATAGGTCAAAGTCCCGGTTTTGTCCGTCAAAATATATCCTAATTTGCTGAGTTCGTCGAGATAGTTTGAGCCTTTGACGATGATGCCGTTTTTACTTGCTAAACCGATTCCGGAAAAGAAAGCTAGAGGGACCGAAATAACAATTGCGCAAGGGCAAGAAACGACTAAAACGGAAAGCGCATTATAAATCCAGACCTTAAAAAGTTGATCGGGAAACACCAACGGCACAAGGGCGATCAGCACGGCGATAAATAAAACAAGCGGCGTGTAAAAGCGCGCGAACTTGGTGATAAAGCGTTCGACATTGGATTTGCGTTCGCCGCTGCTGGTGACGAGGTCTAAGATTTTCGCGATGGCGCTATCTTCATAAAGCCGTTCGACTTTAAGAGTTAGCGAACCGCTTTTTAGAATGCATCCGCTCAGGATTTTTTCTCCTTCGCGAGCGGAAACGGGCATGAATTCACCGGTTAAACTTGATGTATCAATTGTGCCTTCGCCGGCGACGACGAGGCCGTCAACTGGGATTATTTCCCCGACTTTGACCAATATCAAATCGTTGATTTTCAAATCATTCGGATGAACAGTTTTAATTTTATCTCCGACGATTAGATTAGCGATATCGCCTTTCAAATCGACAGCTTTGGTAATAGCTTTCCGCGATTTATTGATGGCAATTTCTTCAAATATTTGCCCTATTTGATAAAAGATGATAATTAGAATGCCTTCGATATACTCGCCGTGGCTCCCTAAAGCCGGGAGTCCCATCAAGAAGGCGCCGACAGCTGAAATAGTAAGCAGCAGATTTTCATCTAGCGGATTGCGCAGGCGAATTACCTTAGCAATTGTTTTCCATGTAATGTCATAAATGACTATCACAAGCGAAAGCGAATAAATGACCACTTGGAGCCACAACAATTCGTGAGGAATGAACAGCCAACCGATAAGAAGCAAAATGGCGGAGAGCACTATTCGTGCAAGAATCAAAACTGTTTTTTTGTTAAAAACACCTTTGTACTCGACGTTGCTCTTGCGCGCATATTCAATGACTAAATTATCTTCCTCAACTTCTTTAATCTTGTTTTTTATGCCTTCGAGATCGTAAGCTTCTTCCTTAAAAGTGACGTAAAGGCGAGCGGCAGCAAAATCAAGGCTTGCATGTACAATTTTATCGTCTTTATTTAAATGGCGCTCAATTTTGGCGGCACAGTTCGCGCAATCGAGGCCTTCAACTGTATAAACAATTTTTTTCATAACACGCCTCCATAACAAGCATATTTAAAGTTATTACATAAGCGCTGCAATAACAAGTAAAGTGCAAAAAGAAAATCCCCTAACGGGGACTTTCATTAGATTCTTTCGATTTCGCGGAATTCGACATCAACCGGAGTCGGGCGACCGAAGAAGACGGTTTCGACGCGGCAAGCCCCAGTCGTTTTATCAATCGATAAAATGCGGCCTTCCGTACCTTCGAGAGGCCCATGGATGACTTTCACGAGATCACCTACGTTATAGCGATCGTACATCGTGATATCAATAATGTTCATTCTCTTTAAGACTGGCTCGATTTCTTCGCGCGTAACCGGCGTCGGTTTTTGACCACCGCCTGATGAACCGGCAATTCCAGTAACCCCTGGGGTGTTGCGAACCATGAACCATGACTCATCGGTCATGATCATCTCGACGAAAATATAACCAGGATAGAGGTTTTTCATTTTCGTCTTGCCCGTGGGAAGACCATCCTTTAAGACGGGGATTTCTTGCTCGGCGACAAGCACTTTAAAAATATAATCAGACAAATTCATTCTCGCGATGCGCGTTTCGATATTTTCAGCGACTTTCTTTTCATGGCCTGAGTAAGCCGTGACGATGTACCACTGTTTTTTTCCTAATTCTGGACCCATAATTTATCTACTCCATTCTGCAAAAGCATCTTTCAGCGTTTGTAAAAGCGAACCAGCTGCCCAGTCTTCCAAACTTAAGAAGATGGCGGCGAAGGCAGCGATGATGACTACGACGATTATCGTCGGCAATAGTTCTTCGCGCTTCGGCCAGCGAACGCGTTTTCCTTCTTTAATTACCTCTGCGGTGTATTTCTTAACTCCCATCGTCTAACCTCCTATTTGCTTTCTTTATGCAAGGTGTATTGATTGCAGTGCGGACAAAACTTTTTCATTTCCACTCGAACTGACGACGCATCTTTTTTCTTTGTCGTCGTGTAGTTGCGGTTCAGGCATATCGGGCAAATTAAAATGATTTTTTCACGCATATTTTCGTTATCCTGCCATACATCTTTCTTACAAAATATATCACTGAGCGGAAAGTCTGTCAATGATTGTGTAAAAGTATTTTTACAACAGGCATTTCCTAATCAGGTTGCCGTCTTCGTTTTCATAAAAATGCTGAAGCTTTCTTCGAACCGCCCCTACTTTCAGATTGAGAATATGGGATATTTCGATCAAGGAGTAGCCAGCCGTTTTCAAGACGACGATTCTCTTCGTGATTTCCTCTTTCTTGCATGAAGGGTCAGCGTCGATGATCATGTTGACATCGTTGATGTTCGTGAAGTTCCTAGCGTCGACTTTCTGACAAGACATCAATAGGACATCGTGCATCGTCAAATTGCTGTCGTAACTTACTTCTTGATCGAGGCTCAGGCAATTGTTTCGGGGGTCATTCGGATTTGCCAATACACGGTAAAATCCCGCTAAATCACGGTTTAAAACTTTTAAAAAGTAAGTTTGGAAGCTGATGAATTCGAAGATGAAACGCTTAATGGCTCTGTGAAATGATTCCAGGAAAACGTCGTATATATCGTACATGTCAGCCCCAAAATTGCGACATTGCTGCAAGTATTTTTTTAAAAGTGGAAGGACGTTTGCATGCTTTCTTTTTAGCAGCAATTCATAAGCCTCTTTTGAGTTTTGGCGGTAGCATAAAATGAGTTGTTCATCACATACTTTTTTCGATGTCATATGCACTCCTTTTCGGGAGAGTTAACGTTTGGCGACTATTTCAGAAAGAAGAATTCCCGCGGCGACTGAGACGTTCAGCGAATTGACATGCCCGAGCATCGGCACCTTCACAACGTAGTCGCTTCGCTCGAGAAGAAGACGGCTTACCCCTTTTCCTTCGCTGCCGAGAATTAGGGCAATTGAACGGAGGTAGTCGATATCGCGATAAGAGGCATCGCCTTGCCCATCGCTTGCGATGATCCAAAATCCAGCTTCTTTAAGTTTGTTGAGAACATTGCTTAGATTAGAGACGACTGCCACTTTGACAAAGTCAATCGCACCTGTCGAAACTTTGGCTACCGTCGCGTTAAGTGGCACTTGCTCATACTTTTTGATAATGATACCGTCGACATCAAAAGCATCGCATGTTCGAATAATGGCCCCTAAATTATGCGGATCCTTAAGTTCATCTAAAATGACGATGAGAGGATATTTTTTATAGCGACAACTTTCGAGTATCTCATCGAGCGAGTAATAGCGAAAATCAAGAACCAAAGCCGCGATTCCTTGATGGATGCCGTGATTAGACAGCTGTTCAAGTTTCTCTCGATTAACCCGCTCAATCGCGATTTTTTTGCGTGTGATAATCTTGAGAATATCGTGGTTATCGAAATCGTTGTCGAGGAAAATTTTCTCAACGCGATTTTCGCCGAGGGAACTCAAAACTGAATTTCTCCCGTATATTAATTTTGACATATCTTTTTAGAGTTTTTTCTCAAAAATAGAAAGTGCTTTAATTTTCCGTTGATAGCTTAATATCAAGAGGATTGATCTTTTCGCGTAAATCATCGATAAAAGCCGTTACTTGTGCCTTTGCCACAAACGAACAGCGCATTGTCAGACGAAGGACGGACTGGTTTTGATATTCGACGATTTGCGATTCGAGATCGCGGATGGCTATGCCATAGTGATTGGCAACTAAATGGATTTCTTTTAAAACGGGTCTATCGCTCGGAACGACTATCCGAATAACGGGGTTGCGGCGGCTCGCTAGTTTTTCGATTTTGCGGAGGGAGACGAGTGACACGAAGGCGAGGATGGTGGCGATGCCGACGATGAGGAAGTTGCCACTTCCGGCAGCGAGGCCGATAGCCATTGCTAACCACAAAGTGGTCGCGGTCGTCAATCCTTTAACGTCCGTTCCGGTTTGAATAATCGTCCCAGCGCCTAAAAAGCCGATACCACTTACGACTTGAGCTGCTAGGCGAGCAGGATCTCTAGTATCTGATTGGGCAATTTCCGGAAAACCATAAATTGAGACAATCATGATAAGGGCCGAGCCAATCGCGACCAAAAGGTGCGTTCTTAGTCCAGCGGCATGACCGTGATACTCACGTTCAAACCCGATAATGCCGGCGCATATGATGGTAACTAATAAAGAAACGATTATGAGAATGACGTTTCCCCATCCATTCCCACCGAAAAGTTCATTGAACCATAAAACAAGTTGTTGATCGATAATCGTGCTTGGCATAAATACGGCCTCCTATAAAATATTTTTTTCTATTAAGATGCGGCGCAAGGCATCGCTTTTGGCGAAATTACGTTCGCTTTTTAATTTTAGATAATCGGCATAAAGTTTTTTATCATCTTTATCAAGAGTCGGATAATCGATATGCAAGCCAAGGATTGAAAGCATTCCCCCGACAGCCAAAAAGATTTTTTTAAGATCGGCGTAATGAAGTGGTTGCTCACGCAATGCCGCATTGGCTTTCTTTATTATAGCAAATAACTCAGTTATTGCGTTCGGAGTATTCAAATCATCGCACAAATAATCGATAAATGGCGATATATTGGGTTTTTCTTCAGCTATTAAGGTTTGATTGGCGAGCTGTAATGCAACGGCGAGTTGAGCATATGTT
>JBAZDT010000015.1:0-10931 GCA_041654325.1 Bacilli bacterium
CAGCGGCTCTCGCAAGGTATAACTTCACTGAAGTAGCGGGCATTTATCCGATTACCCCGAGCACGAACATGGCCGAGTTGGTCGACGTCTATGCTTCGCAAGGAAAACTGAACTTCTTTGGCAACGTCGTCAAAGTTGTCGAAATGCAATCGGAAGGCGGCGCTTCCGGCGTGGTCCACGGCGCCTTGCAAGGTGGTGCACTAGCCACTTCCTATACCGCGAGTCAAGGTCTTTTGCTGATGATTCCCAACATCTATAAGTGGTGTGGCGAGTTATTGCCAGCTGTTTTGCATGTCTCGGCGCGCAGCATCGCGACCCGCGCTTTATCGATTTTCGGCGATCACCAAGATATTTACGCTGTTCGCCAGACCGGAATTACCATCATGTCCTCGCATAGCGTTCAGGAAGTCGCTGACCTCGCGCCCTTGGCCCATCTGATCGCCATCGATGCCGAAGCCCCCGTCTTGCATTTCTTCGACGGTTTCCGAACCTCACATGAAATCCAAAATATCGAACTCATCGATGACGATGAATGGAAAAAGCTTCTGCCGATGGATAAAGTTGAAAAATTCAAAGCCCGCGCTTTAAATCCACATTCCCACCCTGTCACCCGTGGCGGCGCTGAAAACGAAGATATCTATTTCCAAGGCCGCGAAGCCCAGAACCAGCACTTCGCCCGCGTATTGGAAGTCGCGGAAAAGTATTTCAAAGAAGCGACGAAATTGACCGGAAGAGCATACGCTCCATTTACTTATTACGGCGATGAAAAAGCCGAGAATGTTATCGTGGCGATGGGTTCTGTAACCGAAACCGCGCTTGAAGTGATAGATGAAATCCGCAAGGGTGGTGCTAAAGTTGGCCTGGTTAAAGTCCATCTTTTCCGCCCATTTTCCGCTAAGCATCTATCCAGCGTTCTGCCGAGCACGGTTAAAAGAATCGCCGTCTTAGATCGCACCAAGGAAATTGGCGCCACCGGTGAACCTCTCTACCTCGATGTCGTGGCATCGCTTCGTCAAGAAGGCCGGGATATCGCCGTCTATGGCGGACGTTACGGACTTTCGAGCAAAGACGTCCCACCTCGCGATATTAAGGCTATCTATGATATGTTAGCGAGTAAACCATTTCATGATTTCACAATCGGCATCGTCGATGACGTAACCCATCGCTCGCTCAAGTCCGATTTAGATTTCCACGTTAATAACAATTACACTTCGTGCCTCTTCTACGGACTTGGTAGCGATGGCACTGTTTCCGCCAACAAATCATCGATTAAGATCATCGGTGATGCGACCAAGCAATATGCCCAAGCTTATTTTCAATACGACTCGCGAAAAGCAGGTGGCGTCACTCGTTCGCATTTGCGATTCGGCAAATCGCCTATCCACTCGACCTACTTTATCGGCAATGCCGATTTCATCAGCTGCTCGATGGATACTTACGTCTACAAATACGACATGCTCAAGAATTTGAAAAAGGGCGGAACCTTCCTCCTCAATTCAGATATGGACGACGCAAACCTGATCAAAATGCTTCCGAATCGCGTTAAGCACCAATTAGCGAAAAAAGGCGCGAAGTTCTATGTTATCGACGCCAATAAAATCGCTCGCGAATTCGGTTTAGGCCGCCACACCAACACAATTCTCCAAGCTAGTTTCTTCTATTTGAACCCATCGATTATGGCCTATGAAGAAGCGGTGGCTTGGATGAAAAAATTGGTTTTGAAAACCTATGGCAAAAAAGGCGAAGAAGTCGTCAATAAAAACTATCAAGCCATCGATGCCGGCACGCAAGGCCTTCGCCAGGTTCCTGTCGATGCCAAATGGATCGAGTTACCGCTTAACCGCGTCAGCGTTAAAACTGGCGACGACTACTTTGATAATTATGTCGATATTGTCGGCTCCCTTGATGGCGACACTATCCCAGTCAGCAAATTCCTAGAGCACGAACTGCTCGATGGAACGATGAATAACAATGTCACTTTCCTTGAAAAGCGCAGCATCGCCGATATCGTTCCTCGTTGGATCAAAGAAAACTGCATTCAATGCAATACGTGTTCATTCGTCTGCCCACACGCCACCATTCGCCCATTCCTAATCAATGATGAGGAATTAGCAAAAGCCCCGGACATCGTCAAGAACGGCGTAATTAACGCTGTTGGCGGCCCAAGCGTCGCCGGACTTAAATTCCGTATCCAAGTCTCAACGCAAAACTGCGTTGGCTGCGGTGTTTGCGTCGCCGAATGTCTTGCGAATAAGTCTGGCCGCATCGCCCTTGAGATGGTCGAGGCCAAAGGCCAATACGACCAAGAAAAAGGCGCAGATTACCTCTATAAACAAACGACATACAAGAGTGACAAATTCCCGCTTACGACCGTTAAAGGTGTCGGATTCCTCATGCCCTATATGGAAGTGTCTGGCGCATGCGCTGGCTGCGGCGAAACACCATACTATCGTCTTGCCTCACAACTATTCGGACGCGACATGCTCATCGCTAACGCTACGGGCTGTACATCCATCTATAGTGGCTCAACACCGCTAACCCCATTTTGCAAAGATAATAACGGTGAAGGGGTGGCATGGGCTAACTCCCTCTTCGAAGACAACGCCGAATTTGGTTTTGGCATGCGCTTAGCGACAAATTATAAACTTGGCTTGATTGCTCGCATCATCGAGAAAGCTTTGGCGAGTGAAACGGTCGAAGAAGAATTAAAAGAAGTCGCTCGCAAATATTTGGAAAACATCAAGAAGAGAGACGAATCGCGTAAAATTGTCCCTGATTTAATCCGCCTGGTTAAAGCCAGCAAAGACGAAGAAGTCAAAAAACTTCTCGCCCACGAAAGAGACTTGATTGATAAGTCGGTCTGGATTATCGGCGGCGACGGCTGGGCTTATGATATCGGCTTTGGCGGTCTAGACCACGTCTTGGCCAACAATGATGATGTCAATGTTCTCGTCCTCGACACCGAAGTCTACTCCAATACCGGTGGCCAATCCTCAAAATCCTCACAAGTTGGCTCAATCGCCAAGTTTACCTCTAGCGGTAAATCCGTTGCCAAGAAAAATCTTGCTTTGCAAGCGATGGCCTACGGACATGTTTATGTCGCCCAAATCGCTCTAGGAGCGAACGCCATGAAAGCCATTCAGGCCCTTAAAGAAGCCGAAAGCTATGACGGACCATCGCTGATTATCGCTTACTCGCCATGCGTCAACCATGGTATTAAGGGTGGCATGACAAACTCGATTCGCACTGAGAAAGCGGCAGTGGAATGCGGATACTTCACAACCTTCCGCTTCGATCCTCGCCGCGAAGCCCAAGGACTGCCAGCCTTGCAACTCGACTGCAAAGAGCCGGATTTCGCTAAGTTCAGAGATTTCGTGATGAACGAAACCCGCTTCTCGCAACTGCCGAATATCAATCCTGAGAATGCGGAAGCACTTCTTGCTAAATCTGCGGAAGACGCCAAGAAACGTTGGGAAAAAATTAAGAAATTCGGTTTATAATCCTATTTCGGAAAACAATGCAAAAACCCGATGAAATTGTCTATTCACCGGGTTTTCCTTTTATCGATAGAAAATAAAAATGGTCGGAACGGAGGGATTTGAACCCTCGACCCCTACCACCCCAAGGTAGTGCGCTACCAAGCTGCGCTACGTCCCGCCATGTTAAGCAGTATTATTATAATCTATTCGCCATCGATATCCATAGTTTTAGTTCCTTGTTTTTCTAGGAAAAATTTTTGCTATTTTGTGGCGTCATCGTGGAATGATGCCCCAAGAAATGATAAAATAATCTTTTGAGGAAGTCTGATGGAACAAAAAACGATTTCGATTAAAGGCGCACGGGAAAATAACCTAAAGAATATCAATTTGGATATACCAAAAAATGCTTTGGTCGTCTTTACCGGTCTTTCCGGAAGCGGCAAGACGACATTAGCCTTTGATACTATCTATAGCGAAGGGCAAAGGCGCTATGTCGAAAGCCTTTCAAGCTATGCCCGTCAGTTTTTAGGCAACGTCGATAAACCCGATGTCGATTCAATCGAAGGATTATCGCCAGCCATCTCCATCGATCAGAAGACAACCTCTCACAATCCGCGCTCGACAGTCGGGACGGTAACCGAAATATATGATTATCTCCGTCTTATCTTCGCCCGCATCGGCGTGCCTTATTGCCCGACGCACAACGAACCGATTATTTCTTTTTCCCCGACTAAAATGGTCGATATTGCCATGACTTACAAAGCCGGGACGAGACTTCAAATTCTTTCGCCGATCGTCCGCCACGAAAAAGGCGGGCATTTGGAGACGTTAGCCAAAATTCGGCAGCAGGGTTTCGAACGCCTTCGCGTCGACGGGCAAATATGCCGCATCGATGAGATTCCTGAACTAGAAAAGAACAAGCGCCATGATATCGAAATCGTCATCGATCGCCTCGTAATTGGCAGTGAAATCCGAACGCGCCTCTTTGATGCAATTGAATTAGCTCTCGATTGGTCACATGGCTATGTCATCTTGCTGACCGACGAAGAGGAACGACTGCTTAGTCAGCATCATAGCTGTAAATACTGCGGCTTTTCGGTTCCCAAACTTGAGCCGCGCTTATTTTCTTTCAATGCGCCACTTGGATATTGCCCAAAGTGCAAAGGCCTTGGCATTATCCGCGAAGCGGCCTTCGATAAAATCGTCCCCAACGACAATTTGTCAATCATGCAAGGCGCGATTCGCTATTACAAGAATCAAGTGAATTCCAAAAATATCGACTGGCAGGAATTTAAATACTTATGTGAACAATATGATATTGATCTTAATGTTCCTTTCCGCACTTTAACTGATAAACAGAAGGAAATCGTCTTTTATGGAAGCGACAAACCTTTTACTTACGCCATAACTTCTGTAAGTGGTAACAAGAGTCATCGCTCAGGATTTATCGAAGGCATCAAGAGTAAGATTGATCGCCTCTATCTTGAGACGAGCAGCTCGATGATGCGCGATTACTATGAAATCTATATGCGCGACAGCGAGTGTTCGGAGTGCCATGGAGCGCGCCTTAACAAAGAAGTTTTGGCCGTTCGCATCAATAAATTGAATATTTATGAAGTAACTCAACTGCAAATCAAACATTTGCTGAATTATATCGATGAACTTGATGTTGTCTTGTCGCCGATGGAAAAAGAGATAGCTAATTTGATTATCAAAGAGATTCGCAATCGCGTGCTGTTTTTAAATAACGTCGGCCTCAACTATCTGACTTTAGCCCGCATGTCGATGACATTAAGCGGTGGCGAAGCTCAGCGCATTCGCTTAGCGACGCAAATCGGCTCTCGCCTCTCGGGCGTCTTATATGTTTTAGATGAGCCAAGCATTGGCCTGCACCAAAAAGATAATAGTAAACTATTAGCAACTTTGAAATCGATGCGCGATTTAGGCAACTCCTTGATTGTTGTCGAACACGACGAAGAAACGATTCGCTCCGCTGATTATATCGTCGATATCGGGCCTGGTGCCGGCGTACATGGCGGCTATGTGGTTGCGCAAGGGACTCTTGAAGACATCATAAATACAAAAGGATCGATTACCGGCGATTACTTAGCAGGTCGCAAATCCGTTCCCATCCCGACGAAAAGGCGCAAAGGCAATGGTCGCTTTTTGACCGTCAAAGGGGCGCGGTGCAACAACCTTAAAAATATTGATGCCGAGTTTCCGCTCGGAACCTTTATCGCCGTTACAGGCGTTTCCGGAAGCGGCAAATCATCGTTGGTGACGCAGACTTTGTACCGTTCAATTGAGCATCGATTGACGGGAGCCGACACTTTCCCAGGCGAACACGACGACATTTTAGGATTAGAAAACATCGATAAAATCGTCAATGTGTCGCAAGAACCCATCGGTCGAACTCCGCGGAGCAATCCTGCCACCTACACAAAAGTGTTTGATGATATTCGTGCCCTTTTCGCGGAGACAATTGAAGCTCGGGCTCGCGGTTTTGACAAAGGCCGTTTTTCTTTCAACGTAATAGGTGGGCGCTGCGAAAATTGCCAAGGGGCAGGCGTGACGCGCATCCCGATGAACTTCTTGCCTGATGTTTACGTTCGTTGCGATGTATGCAATGGCAAGCGCTACAACGAAGAAACCTTGCAGGTGACTTACAAAGGTAAAAATATTTACGAAGTGTTAGAAATGACGGTTGAAGATGCTCTTAAGTTTTTTGAGAACCGCTCGAAAATCCGCCATAAACTGCAAACCATTTTCGATGTTGGATTAGGCTATGTTAAATTGGGTCAGCAAGCCACGACGTTAAGTGGCGGCGAAGCGCAGCGCGTCAAACTGGCTTTTGAATTGCAGCGCCGGCCTACTGGCAAAACCTTATATATTCTTGATGAGCCGACGACCGGCTTGCACGCCGACGATGTCAAACGGTTAATCGAGGTGTTGCAGAAAATCGTTGATAACGGCGATACTGTTTTGGTGATCGAACACAATCTTGATGTTATCAAAGTTGCTGATTACATCATTGATATCGGCAAAGATGGCGGTGATGCCGGCGGTCAAATCATCGCTCGCGGAACGCCTGAAGACGTCGCTGAAAACCCCGATTCATACACTGGCCAATATCTCAAAGAAATCCTCAACGCAAAGAAGAAAGTTGTTAGATAACAAAAAATAATGTTATTCTTTCAAAAAGGTAAGAATTTATGAAAGTGTTAATTTATCTCTCGCTGATCCTCGTCTTAGCTTCGTTTGTTTTCTTGCATATAACGCTTAAGAAAATCGTCAAAAGCCAAGAAATTGATTCTTTGACCAGACAAGATTTTATCAAGTTAGGCTCAGCAGTAGGTGGCGCCGGCCTTTTCGCTCTTCTTGCAATGCTTGGCCTCATTCTCGACCGTGCCTGGTCGTTGAGCGGCGGTGAATATGCCTTAGCCCTTCTTGGCAGTCTAATTTTTGGCCTTGGATTTGCGACTTTTTACACCTCATTTGGTTTGAATTTTTATAAGCCGACACTTAAACCCGCCATTTTGAAAATCATCCGCGCTTTGATGTATGCTTCGATCCCGGTGATGATTGCTTTCTTCATCTTGGCAAGCGAAGGAATCGCTGGCCATCTTGTCTATCCGCTTGCGAATCGCATCTCGCTGACGGAAGGGTTTGTTTTCCCGTTCGATTACAACGCGAAATTTGCGGTCACGTTTTATGGAATTTTGATTGTTAGTGGCGCCGTGATAGTCTATTTTGTCAGCGACCATTTCTTTTATAAGAAATTCCACCGTCACGGTATTCTCGATTCCACTTTCTATATTGCTTTTCCAGCCGGTATTATCGGCGCGAGGCTCTGGTATACCTACATTCTCGAATTCGAACGTTATGGAAACGACTTTTTAGCCGTTTTACAAGTTTGGGATGGGGGATTAGCTATTATGGGCGGGGCGATTCTCGGCATCATCGTCGGTGTATCTTTCCTTTTAATCCGCCGCAAATACGTCAATATCCGCTGGGCGATGGACGTTATAGTCCCAGCGATTTTGATTGCCCAGGCCGTCGGCCGTTGGGGCAACTTCTTCAACATCGAAGTCCATGGTGAACAGGTCGCCGCTTCTTCATGGAATTTTTTGCCTTCGATTATCGCGAACAACATGGTGTTTAGCTCGACGAGCGGACCGGCTGATGCCGGCAATATTTACGTGCCGCTTTTCCTTATTGAATCAATCACCAATTTAGCAGGCTATTTCGTAATAACTTACGGCGTTGGCAAAGGACTTAAAAAATGGCTCTCGCTTGGCGATTTGGCGATGGGATATTTGATTTGGTACGGCGCGACGAGAGCGATCATGGAACCTCTTCGCGACAGCGCCTTCGATTACGATCAGTCGTGGTATTCCTCTTTTATTTTGATTGGGATCGGCGTGTTGGGCATCATCGCTTTTCATGTCTATGATTACATCCGCAAGAAAAAAAATCTCGAACCGCGCACTAACGAAACGGTATAAGAAAATGTATAAACTTGTCCTGTTTGATATGGATGGCACAATTGCCGACACCGACGGAATGATCGTCGCCACTTTTATTGAGATGTATCGGCAGTATCGACCCGATTACCAACCGACGATCGATCATATGCTGACCTTTTCCGGACCGCCGATTTTTGACACGCTTAAAAGCGAGTTTCCGATGCTCGAACCGCAATTCGCACTCGATGAATTTCGCCGGCTCTCGCTTCCAAACTACGATCGCTTCGTCAAATCCTTTCCCGGCGTCAAAGAATTAGCTGGCGAACTGCATCGGCGCGGTATTTATACTGGCATCGTAACCTCTAAACATCGTTTTCCTTCGGAATACACCTTAAAACTCATCGGTCTTGAAGGAGTGTTTGATTTATTGGTCGCCAGCGACGATGTTAAAATTCCCAAACCGGATCCCGAAGGAATTAATACCGCGATCAAGCATTTTGGCATTTCCGATAAAAAAGATGTTCTTTACATCGGAGACACAATCTATGATTATTTGACGGCCAAAAACGCCGGAGTCGATATTGCTTTGGTCTCGTGGACCCCACGTCAAATCTCCGCCCCCATTAAACCTAATTATTACTTGCGTTCTTTTGCAGAATTTTTCGAGGTGATAAACAATGAACAAGCAAATTGATGTCGTTATTATCGGCGGAGGTATCGCTGGGTTGACCGCGGGACTTTATATCAAGCGCAGCAATCTGAGCGTCATGGCGATAGACCGCAACGTTTTCGGCGGGAAGTTAGCAAAGTTAGGAGATATTTACAATTATCCTGGTTTTGAATCGATCAGCGGTCCGGAGTTAGCCTATAAATTGATGGAACAAGCTGAGAAAATCGGCATTGAGCTCGAGTATGGAAATGTGGTTAATGTCACCAAAAATAATGATTTATTCATCGTGCAGACTGAGGATAAAATGATTCACGCCAAAGCCGTGATTATCGCGACTGGCACGATTGAAAAACAGCTTGGTATTCCTGGGGAAAAAGATTTCTTCAATCGCGGAGTGTCGTATTGCGCGACGTGCGACGGCCCTCTATATCGCAAGAAAGATGTCGCTGTTGTCGGCTATCTTGATACGGCCCTTGAAGAAGCGATCTATTTGGCGGGCCTAGCGAAAGTCGTCTATCTCATTTCGCATGTTGAGCAATCCGCAATCGAATCCGTCAAACTAGAAAATGTTTTAGCCAAATCAAATATTAAACTCCTTGATAATTGCGATGTTATCGCCATCTCGGGGCAGGATCACGTTGAAGAGATGTTGTTAGACACCTTGATAGCGCTCAGGAAGAGGCAATCAAAGTGAATGCCGTTTTTCCTTACATCGGCCAAAAGACTCTCACCGAATTTCTTGGAAATTTAAAAGTAGAAACTAAAAATGGCTATCTGATCGTCAATAAGGATATGGAAACGAACGTGCCCGGGCTGTTTGCGGCAGGGGACACGACTGACAAAAAACTCCGTCAGTTAGTGACGGCCGCAGGCGACGGTTCCATCGCGGCGACCAGCGCCATCCGCTATATCAAAAACAAAAGATAATAAACTATCAGGCAATTCTTTTTATCTGAAGCAATACTAAAATGTTGATTATCAGTGCAATTTCCCCTTTTTTCTTCTTTTTGTGTGATATTATGATAATAAGAAAGGTCTTTTTATGATTGATTTAATTATCTTAACTGGAGTATCTGGAGCCGGTAAATCAACAGCCGTTCGCGCTTTTGAAGAGATGGATTATTATATCGTCGAAAACGTTCCTCTCTCGGTAATCCCCAAGCTTTTTAAGGCATTTGGCGAAGATGAAATCCGCTATCGGCGCACCGTCGTCGTCGTCGCCATCGACGAAGCGCAAAAAGCCGCGGAAATCGCCCGACAAAACGCCAATTTCAAAATTACTTTTTTAGCTCTTGATGCATCGGAAGCCGAGCTCCTGATGCGCTTTCGGCTTACCCGCCACATCCATCCCGCACAAGCTCATGGACTCTCCCTTTCGGATTCCATCGCTCGCGACCGAGCGATTATGGATGTTATAAAAAAAGATGTCGATATGTATGTCGATACGTCAGGAAAAACCGCTTCCGAACTCCGCAAATTCATCTTCACAAATATTCAGGGGATGGAAAGCGGAAATCTCACGATTAGTTTCGTTTCCTTTGGTTTTAAACACGGCATTCCTTACGATGTCGAAATGATTTTCGATACGCGGATTATTCCTAACCCCTATTGGATTCCCGAACTAAAAGACTTAACCGGCCTTGATGAGCCAGTCAAAAAGTTTGTTCTTGATGATAAAGAAGCCAAAGAGTTAATTAAGAACATCGAAAAATACCTTGATTATTACCTTCGCAAGGTTAAAGAAGAAGAGCGCAATTTCTTCGTCGTCGGCATCGGTTGCAGCGGTGGTCAACACCGCTCGGTCGTCATCGCCAACTATTTGGCGGAGAAATATGAGAGCAAATACCATACCCTTTGTCTGCATCGTGATATCGGGAAGTTTATCAAGTGAGACCAACCGTTTCTTTTACCCGCAAAGTCAAAGAAGAGATTGTCACAAAACCATTTAGCGAGGAACGCCTCCGTTCGCTGATCGCTGCCTTCATCAAAATTAACGGCCGCATGGAAATTAAGAATCGCAAAGTGGCGATTCTTTTGCAAACGGAAAATGCCAAAATCGCCAAATTCGTCTACGTGATAATTCAGAAAATATATGGAATCAATGTCCGTTTTTCTTATGAAAAAACGATGAAGTTCAAAAAGCGGACGACCTACAATATCATCATCGATCAAGAAGCCGAATATATCATGGGCGATTTGGAAATCTCCTTTCTGGAAGGGAAAATCGCCAAGAATATCGTCTTTAATGACGACATGATCGGCGGGTATCTTGCCGGAGCCTTTTTGGCATCCGGTTCCGTAAATAGCCCCTCCAGT
>JBAZDT010000016.1:0-10074 GCA_041654325.1 Bacilli bacterium
GCCGAAAAATACGAAAATCATTTTAGTCTCGCATCCTGCTCTTTTGACGGTGTTACCGGCGGATGCTAAAAATAATATCGTCTAAGCTGTAGACGTTGTTGTGGGACCTTCTTTGGACCGGAGTTCGATTCTCCGCATCTCCACCAGGAAACTCCTAAAACCTCGTCATTCCCTTGATTGGAACGAGGTTTTTTCTTTTATACACGATATATGGAGTTTTTGGATTTGCTCAATATTTAGCGCGTTAATAATCGCAATCTACAGTGGGTTCCTTTTGCTATTGTTTGTGGTCTGAGAAAAAAGCACAACCTTGAATTTTCTGGTATTTTCTAAACAAAAGAAGTGCTCGCAAATAAATGTTCGTTCAATCATTTTGTGATGCTGATTAATCTTTGAATTAATTGTTTCTTTAATCCATAATTTCTTAATCCAGACGAACAAGATAATTTTAGAGGTTGTTTCTTGATGTTTACACGATGCGACCAACTGATATATATTTATATTTCTAAAACGCCATTTTAAAGCCGACGAAAGATGAGTTTGAGATGAAGGATTGTTGTCATGTTTTTCGCTTTTATTGGTGTCTTAACCGACAACAAGAGATATTTGTTTACTTAATTATTGATTTTGTTTACTAAATTTGAACTACGAAAGCGCTTTTCTTTGCCATAATGTAATTGTATGTGAATCTCTACAATCGACTTTTCGCCACTTTGTGTCGCTTTTCGGTTGATTGAATTCGCATCAAGCGGTTAGACGCTTAGAAAGGATTGATTATGATAAAAAGACGTTTCCTTGCTATCGCTTTGGGAGCTTTACTCGTCTTGGCAGCTTGTGGACCAGCTACCACGGACACCTCAGGTGGCACAAGCGCAGACACATCATCAGACACATCGACATCGACAACGACGTCGACAGATACTTCAAATCCTGAAGTACTGTCTTCACCGGTCATATCGCTAAACAACGAGAATACTGGTATCGTTTGGGCCGATGTAGCTAATGCGAGTGGTTACGAAGTAAAAGTAAACGATGGCGAATACGCCGCCGCGACCGATTACTTATTCTCCGATACCGTCGGTTCATATGACATATCTGTTATCGCTGTTGGTGATGGCGAGGATTATGTCGATAGCGAACCAGCCGTTTGGGAATATGAAACCAAAGCAGTTGCTTTAAATGACATCGTTCGTAGTGGCGCAGACGCGTCCTGGAGCGGTGATTTTTTATCTTCAGAGATTGCTTTCTCGGAAGTTGGCGATTTCGAAGATGTTGAATTTGCTGCGAGTCAAAATGAAACTTACTCGGCATCCACAACCGGAAAATTAGCCGTTCGCGCAATTGGTGGATACGATGAAGTTAGCAATGTCAATTATGTTGGCGAACCGGTTGTCAAATATTGCAATATCGTTCTTGCCGCCTCAGAAAATCGTGTTTTATTCAATGGCGACGAAACGGATTTAGCTGACATATTCACCATTAAATATTGGAATTATTCTTCAAATAGTGAAGAAGTTTCGGGTTCGGCTCGCATTTCTGCAATTAATGCCGATGTCGAAGGTAATGGTAATGCCCTTGATTTTTATTATCAAATTGGCGGCACTTACTATAAATACATTACCAATCTAGAAAAGCCGATCGATTCTTACAAGTCCATTTCTTTATACGCAAAAGGAGATGGCGTTTCGGAGATGATTCTTCAGTTCTCGGGCGACCTATATATCTCTTATTCTTTAGGCGTCCTCAGCACAAACTGGAACTATCTGAACATCCCCTTTTCCAGCACTGGCTGGAAAGTTAACGGCACCGCGACAACTTTAGCCGATGCTGTGGCCGCAAATGGTTCAGCATATGGTATTGAATCCGTGAATGAAATCGTTAATATTCTCCCATCAATGACCATTATTTGTAAAACGACGGCCGCTACTTATAATTTCACCAACATTTTTGCTGATGAGATTACGCTTGTTTCTGATAACGGTTTAGAAAACCACAGCATTTTTGATCTCGCCGATAGATATACCGGCGAAAACGGCAACGGCGTCGACCTGAAAATCGTTAAGACTGGTGAAACTACCGCGACGATTTCCTCGTTGAATCTTGAAACAAATCTTTCAGTTGACGTTGCTGTAAGCAAAGATAACGATAATTTGATATTAGAGAGTCTTGATGAAGGCGCCTCGCTTTGTTACACAGCCGAAGCTGGTAGAGGCGGCAATCAGTTAACCTTCGTTTCGGCAACTGGCACATACGCTCAGCATTTCCAAAACGTAAACTTTAATCGCCATTTTGTCATCGACGACTTTGAGTCCTATTCCGAAACCGGCGCCGGTTATGATAAAAACAACTTAACTGGACCGCGCACTGGATTACGGGCTAATTATTTCAGCGATTACTATGCCGGTAGCGGCACGAGCCCAATTAGCGGATCAGGTTGGGATCTCATGGGCTCCACCGACTATTTAAATCTTAACGCCAACGTTGCTGATGCCCACGCAAGTAGCAAGAGCGCTCAGGTTAAAGTCGGTAACGCTATGCGCCATACATCTTATGGTCTATATGATGGTACGGCAATTGCTTGGCCAACTGCCGATACTTTCTCTTTCTGGCTAAAGAGTCCGGCCGCCATCGACTGCAAAGTCTTCGTTCGTCTCTTCTCTGTTTCAAAAGTTACTCCAAGCAATTATGGCATTACACCTACTGAACACACCTATTTAGCAGGCAGCGATTGGACGCAGTACACCGTCCCAATGGATGTTAGCAAAACATATTATGGTGTTTCCTTTACTTTTGAAAAACCATCAAACTATGCCACTTACCGTCCTTTTCTTGATGATATTGAACTTTATACAACAACGAATCCATGGTCAACTTATGTCCCGCCAGTTATTCATGCGACTGGCGTGAGCGTGACTCCGGAAACTGCCTCTATTGAAGAAGGAGCAACCGTTCAGCTAGTCGCCGAAGTGGCTCCAGCCGAAACCACGAACAAAAACGTTTCCTGGTCCAGCTTAGACACCAATATAGCGACTGTTGATCAAACGGGTCTGGTTACAGCCGTGGCCGAAGGCGCGACCTCAATAGTTGCTACAACTGAAGACGGTAGTTTTACAGATTCATGTGCTTTAACAGTTACAGCCGATGCCACTTCTAATGTAAATGACCCGCTGACCAAAACCTACACTGGTTCAGTGGAAGTATCGGGTATGGGTTCTGTTTATGTTATTACTGCTTTGGCTACGAATAATACCGCTTATATGAAGATTGGCTCTGATGTTATCAACTCGACTTATACGGTCGCCGATAATGTCGTAACCATTGATACTGGCAACGCTAATTATGGTGTTTTTGTCGGTTCATTAAGCGCTGATCGCAACACGCTGACCAAGACAAGTTTATCAGGCGCTTATGCGGCCGCTGTCGGTTCGCTAGTCATGAACGCCGCCTCTACCGTTTTGGAAGATGCCAATGGCACATCAACTGCTGCCTTACAAAGCAAGTATTTGACACAATACGATGGTGGATCAGGCTGGACGAATTCAAGCTCCGCTGACCGCATTGAATATGATACCGTCAACAAGATTGAAGGCGACGGGGCGATGAAAATGAAAAACGGGACGTTTGGCAAAATGCGTTATAAGAGCGCAAGTATGCCGGCTTCCTTAGGCAATTTCGTGACCTTTGGTATGTGGTTCTATAATGATACCGGTGCTTCGATTTCAGCCCAGATGTTTATCTACACAGCTAATGGCGCCTCATACAATAACTTCGTTACCTTTACAATTCCAAGCAACAGCACTTGGACTTACTACACAGCGGGATTTGCTTCATATGCCGTAGCGGGCTGGTCGATAATTTTACCGTCCGCAACTGCAACCGGTCATCCGCTACTCGATTACGTTACTTTAGCATAACTTTTATGGGGCGGCGTTTATTTCTAATGCCGCCCCCTTTATGCAATCATTAATAAACAAAATTGAGTGTTTACTAATTATTGTATAATGTTTACGAAAGGATAATAAACATATGGCCAAAAGAATTTTGCTGGAGGACATCGCTCGCGAAGTCGGTGTAACCAAAGGCTTGGTTTCCCGTGCGCTAGCCGGGAAATATAACGTCTCCGAAAACATGCGGGAACGAATTGTGAAAAAAGCCGCCGAAATAGGTTACGATCGTTCCAATCTCAGGAGCCGGCCCGCTCCAATCAGCCGCGTGCTTCTCGTCATCTCAAGTCGCATTCTTCTTAAAGAAGATTATTGGCAGCCGATTATTAAATCGGTGACATATGTTTTAGATATGAATTCGATTATCTTGGAATATTTTGTTTATGACGAGAATAAGATCGATGATCAATTGCTGGAAAAGCTCTCGACCACTGATTGCGGAGCTTTTATCGTGATTCACTCGAATCCAAAAATAATTAATGAAGAACTTAAGCGGGCGGAAAGACCGATCATCGAAGTAGACCCTAAATCCTTTCATAGCGATGGAGTGACTCAAGTCAAGTTTTCCAACTATGATTCCATCTACTTGGCGACACAAGATCTCATTGAAAAAGGACATCGTATCATTGCCTTCTATGGTTCGGATATGCATGCGACATCTTTTCGCGAACGACACGAAGGCTTTTTAGCTTCAATCGAAGCGCACAAAGGGCAAGGCATTGAAGGCATTTCCATCAACTTTGATAATTCAAACCTTGATTATGCTGATGATGAATTGTTGGCTCAAACTCTTAAAACCAAAAAAATTACCGCATTAATATGCGCTAACGACATTATCGCTTTGGGAGCGTATAAAACCATTAAGAAAATGGGATTATCAATTCCTGATGATATTTCCGTTATCGGCTTTGACAATATTAGAGACGGAGAATACGTCATACCGCGTTTATCGACCTTTGATGTACCACGCGAAAGACTGGGCCGAGAAGTCGGTAATTACTTAATCGGCGTCTTTTCCGATCGGCAACTGCAATATTCGCAAATTGTTGTTAGATGTGTCTATATTCCCAAAGATTCGGTCAAGAAACTCAATTAAGGAGAGTTTATTTATGGTCAAAAATGAAAGAGATATTATTAATATTCCATGGGAAGAATGCCCGAAAGGCTTTTCCGGCCCTTTATGGAGATATTCACAAAATCCGATTATTAAACGAAATCCGCAAAAGAATTTAGCTCGCGTTTTTAATTCGGCTCTTATTGCATATAAAGGCGATTTTATCGGTGTATTTCGTGGCGAAACAATCACGGGTGTGCCACAGTTATACGTTGGTCGCAGCCCTGATGGGTTTAATATAAAACTCGATGATCAGCCAATTGCGTTTGTAAATGAAAGCGGTCAACCAGTGCACACTAATTACGGTTATGATCCCCGCTTAATCGCCATCGAAGGTGTTTATTATATTGTTTGGTGTGAAGATTTTCATGGACCGGCTTTAGCAATAGCTAAAACGCTCGATTTCGTCACTTTTGTTAAGTTTGAACATCCCTTTTTGCCCTTCAATCGTAACGGCGTTCTGTTTCCACGCAAGATTAAAGGCGAATATGTCATCTTATCTCGACCCAGCGATTCGGGCCATACGGCATTTGGTGATATCTTTTTGTCGCGAAGCAAAGACCTACAATATTGGGGCAAACACGCCCACGTAATGGAGAGAGGCTATGAGTGGTGGAACGGCACCAAAATCGGCGCTGGTTGCAATCCAATTGAAACAAGCGAGGGCTGGTTGCTCTTTTTCCATGGTGTATGCAATACTTGTAACGGCTTTGTCTATTCAATGGGAGCGGCTTTGCTCGATTTAGAAGATCCAAGCCACGTTCTTTATCGCTCTGCTGTATATTTATTAACTCCAGAAGAAGAATATGAAACGACCGGCTTTGTTCCGAATGTCGTTTTCCCAACTTCGGCATTAGTCGATCAAAGCACCGGCCGCATCGCCATTTATTACGGCGCGGCTGACACGTATACGTGCTTGGCTTTTACGACTGTTGATCGAATTGTTGACTATATTATAAAACAGGCTAGGTAGAAATCAGATAATGGAAACCATTTTAATCGCCAAAAAGCAGAGTAAGTGGCACGGACTCGGCAAAAGAATTAAGCAAGCGCGCTTTCTTCTTTTAATGATTTTGCCGGCAGTGGTTTTCTATTTCATTTTTTCCTACATCCCGATGTACGGAATATTGATGGCCTTTACCAAATATTATCCTCGTCTAGGAATTTTGGGCAGTTTGCAGCAGCACTGGGTAGGATTAGATAACTTTTCAATTATTTTCAATAATGATCCTGAATTTCTTAATGTCTTGCGCAATACGATATTAATCGGACTCGGCAAGATCATTATCGCCTCGGTTTCAGCTATTGTAGTCGCCCTCTTAATCAATGAATTGAGGATGAGGCGTTTCAAAAAGACAGCCCAAATTATTGTCACTTTCCCCCACTTCCTTTCCTGGGTGGTTTTGGCGGGTTTTATTAATGTGCTGTTTTCAAGCACGGGAATTGTCGACGATATAATCGTCGCTTTGGGAGGCACACGGATTAACTTTTTAGCGGATAAAAGTTTTTTCCTGACGATGATTTTTGCTAGTGACGTCTGGAAGGAAGCCGGCTGGAGCTCAATCATCTATCTGGCGACTATGGCGGGTATATCACCAGAACTATATGAGGCCGCTGATATCGATGGTGCGACCCGCATGCAAAAGATTTGGCACATTACGCTTCCCGGCATTAAACCCACGGCGATATTACTGCTGATTTTATCGGTCGGCGGTATTTTGTCAGCGGGTTTTGATCAAATCTTCAATCTATATAATCCATTAGTCTATGAAGTAGCGGATATACTCGATACATATATTTATCGGCAGACCTTTACTAATCTTGTCAATCCTGGAATCGGAACCGCGATTGGTTTATTTAAGTCGATCGTGTCATTTATTCTTGTCTTACTGGTGGACCGCATTGCCAAGTTGTCAGGCGAAAGAGGAATTATTTAATGGGTAAAAACAATAAAAATCCTCAACTTGAACGTCTTCCATTGCGGGCACGACGTAAGACGACCAACACTCGTTTTGGCGGTCTTGATATTTTTATTTTTATCATTTTGATTTTTTATGTTATCGCCGTTATCTTTCCTTTTTATAACGCCTTCGTTATCTCCATTTCTTCCGAATATGCGTATTTCAATGCCGAACTGTTGCTATGGCCGCAAGAAATTACCTTTGACGCATACACAACTGTGTTTGCTTCGCAACAATTATGGAATGGCTTTGGCGTTACAATGATTTTGCTTATTTTAGGCACTGCCTATCAGCTGTTTTTCACCGTTATTACCGGCTATGCCCTTTCTCGCGATAAATGGTTTGGCAAAAACTTTGTGATGAACATGATTATTGTCACGATGTTTTTTGGCGGCGGTCTCGTTCCCTATTATTACTTAATTACCTCGCTAGGATTATACAACACGATTTGGGTGATGATCATTCCTGGAGCCATCGATACTTTTAATATGCTGTTAATGCGCAACTACTTTGCTTCATTACCCAAAGAGCTAGAAGAAAGTGCTCGTATCGACGGAGCGAACGACATCCAAATTTTCGTCAAAGTTTATTTGCCGCTTTCCCTACCCATGCTGGCGACGATCGGTCTCTTCTTTGCCGTTGGAAACTGGAACAGTTGGTACAACGGGATGCTGTTTATCGAGACCGCGAATTTAAAACCTTTGCAACTTGTCCTGCGTGAAATGATTGCCAGCATCGCCTCAAATATTGAGATGCCGGGCGGCCCCAACGTCTACAGCGAAGGTTTGGTCATGGCATCAATTTTCTTTACTATCGTGCCGATGATGTGTTTTTATCCGTTCTTGCAACGGTATTTTGTTAAAGGCATCGTTGTCGGTGCCATTAAAGGATAGGAGGTCCTTATGAACCATTTAAAAAGAATTATCCCATTTGCCTGTCTGCTTGTCTTGCTCTCTTCCTTGACTGGATGCGGGCCTAATAATGGCAACAATGACGAATACACCGAGGACGGGAAACTAAAAATATCCATGCGCAACTTATACTTTGAATCATGGGGCGGATCCGATGCTTATTCCGACTATTTAAAAGACCGCTTTGAAGTTAGCATCACGCCGAGCTCCTATTCATATAACGATTGGACTCAGCAAGTTTCGAGCGCCGTCAACGCCAACAACTTAACTGATGTTTTCCAGTTTAACGTCACGCAGTTTAATTATGCTTCCTCATATAAGTATTGGACCGAAGGCCAAATCATTAAGCCTCTGCCCGACGACTTGTCAGGATGGCCGAACGTCAAAAGCTTAATTGACAACACAAGCGAAATCGAATCGCTAAAAATCGATGGTCATATCTATGGCATTCCAATTGCCAAAAATATTGCAAAACCAGATGTTAATTATTCGCCATTTACATATGTTTATCGCCGTGACTGGGCGAAAACTTGGGGCGTCTATCAGGAAGACGACGTTTATACATGGGAGCAATTCCAAAATCTCGTGCGTATTTTCCATAACAATCTTTATTTGACGTCAGACGGCAGCGAGTACGCGATGGCCGATGTGGAATGGGGCTTCCCATCATTAACTAATTTTTATAAGCAGGTGCCCCATTGCTTTGCTTTCGATTCAAACCTTAACAAATACGTCGGCAACTTTGCGACCGACGCCTATGTAAATGGCCTTGATTTAGCCAAATCGTTTGTCGATAAAAAATACTATGGCTATGATCAATACAATAACAGCGTCGAAGGCGGCGCCCGCAAGGCATATACAACAAATAAATGCGGTATTTTCTATGAAAACTTATCGTTTGCCAATTATCAGACAATTCGGAAGGAAATTACGACCGCGAACAGTTACGATGCAAATTTTGATGTCGATGAAGCAACGGCCTTTATGAAAGTCAAAGGACCGGACGGGAAGTTCGCCTTAGAAGGAACCGACAACTGGTTTTCAATGACGCTGTTCAATTACGATATTTCCGACAATAAACAAAGAAAAATTCTTGATTTGCTGGATTATTTGCTCAGTGAAGAAGGAACTAAACTCGCAGTTTATGGCCTCGAAGGTTATGACTACATCGAGGATGGTGAAGGCAATATCACCTTAACGGAAAACGGTTGGCCGAAAGGCGACGACAATAAATATGTCGAAAAAACCAATGGTGCGAAATATTTGCGTTACTTAGCGACATTGGGCAATGATTACACCAGTTTTGATCCTTTAACCGACCAAGAAGCCTATGCTGTGTTAAATGCGTGGAATGAAGACATGGATGAGGTTGTTGCCGCTGGCAATTTGCGCGTCATCAAAGAACGCGAAGAAGTAATGTGGCTTTCTACGCCGCTTAAAGATCAATACGAAAGCAACCTTTTGAGCAGCGCAACAGCCGAAATTATTAAATACGCCTACACTCGCGTCGACAAAAGTTCGTACCTCGCTAAAATGACTGGTGGCCAGTGGCCGTCGGTTCTCGCAGAGATAAATGAAGTTTTAGGGTATTAATTATGAAGAAAATCAACGATGCCTATTTATTCGGATTAGTCACAATTATGGCACTTACCGGTTGCGGAAATGGCGGAGCAGTCGACCTCGATAATATTGTTTTTAACAGCGATTCCCTCGTTCAATCTTCTTATGGGGGCCTTGGCGTTGAGATGGGCGTTTATGAAGACACCGACCGTTTGTCCCCTTCATCCCAGGAGAGAATTATCGCCAATATGCAAAAGCTCAATCCTGTCCGAATTCGCTGCATGGTCAGCTTCGACTGGTTTGTCTCCAATTTTGATGACAAAGGAGACGAAGATAAGAACAATGATACCTGGACATACAATTTTGCCAATAAATGGGGCGCAAATCTCGATTTATTATTGACTTATTGCCAGGAAAATAACATCGAAGTGGCTTTTGGCTCTTGGAACGTCGTTGGCACACTGACGGATGACGTGTGGAACATGATGGATGAATGCAGCAGTGATGTGCGGTGGGCTAAGATGAACGCTCACGTTCTTGATTACTTAGTGAATCAAAAAGGGTATACCTGCATTCGGTGGGTC
>JBAZDT010000016.1:10084-10663 GCA_041654325.1 Bacilli bacterium
AAAGGACTGACGCAAATCGGGATTGTTGGTGGTGATACAACCGGTTTGGAAGGGACAACTGAATATTGGACTGGTATAGCCAGCCAGATTCCAGACAAAGTCGCTGATTATGGAGCCCATCTGTATTTATCTAACTATTATATCGACGGCGGCCAAGTTTTAGATTCTATCCATGAACTAAACAAAACGATGATTGCCCTTGATGAGGGCTACGGCACCGAGAGACCAATTAATATATGGGAATGCGGTTTACTTGATGGCAAAAATGCCGCGACCGACAGCAACGCTCTTATTAAGACTGTGACTTATGGTGTCCGCATGGCCGACTTTACAATTCAAACGGCCTTAGGAGGCGTCAATTCTGTCGTCTATTGGGATTTCGATGATGCAATGCATTTTATGTATTCGGGTGGTATTGTCACTCCCAAACGCTGGGGCATGTTTTCTTCACCTGCTAGCGACCAAGCCTATGATCAAGAATTAAGACCGTGGTTTCATTCCTCCGCTTTGATGAGCAATCTGATGAGACCCGGAAGCCGAATTTTTGGTTCTCCGACAAATGACCGGCTCATAAATAAG
>JBAZDT010000017.1:0-10267 GCA_041654325.1 Bacilli bacterium
AGCCTTCACCATCCAAAGCGTTCCGCAAGGCGATAATCAATTCTTTGCACACGCCATGGGGATCAAATCCAGATGTGTCTTTGCCATCGAAATAGTGGTCGATTAACGATTTTGAGGTGTCGACGCGGACAGCCTTAAGTTCGGTTTTAAGGTAGCGAGCTAGATGGAGCGAATCGCGCACCACATCATTGTTATAGTCGATTAGTGCAGTTACTTTTTCATCGGGAAACGCTTGATGATATAAATTGGCCGCGCGGATGATATCCCCACCGCAAACTTGAATGAGGGCATGGGGCATCGTCCCCATTCCCTTTCCTCCCCACCAATAGCCTTGGGCATCAGTGCTGACACGCCTGATTCCCGCCACGTAAGTTGCGTAGCCATCCCCTATTTGCGTAAGATAATCGTCTTGGCGATCGGCCATTGAAAAGCATGGGGTGCCATCTAATTTAGAAACGACGCGATGAACATTCGTGGCCACCGAACTCCGGCGCGCTAAAATGCCGTCGATCATACTTTCCAAAAAGCCGAAATGCTCATATTTGCCGGTAATCTTCAAAACCGGTTCGAGAGCATTGACGATATCTCCATCATTTAGCGCTTCAATTGCTAATTGCTCTGGATGGATCGCAAAGGTGTGGACGAGCGCTATTGCTTCGTCGACTCCGCACACCATCGCTTCATCGGTACGCTGAAAAAACTGCATGGTCACGATATGATTAGGGTTATGTTTCTGGACGATGTCGCGGGCTCGTAAAAAATAATTGGCCGCGAAAAATCCACTGCGAAGACGCTCATCAAAGCAAAATGTTT
This sequence comes from Bacilli bacterium, assembly GCA_041654325.1. Classification (GTDB taxonomy): domain Bacteria; phylum Bacillota_I; class Bacilli_A; order RFN20; family CAG-826; genus UBA1424. The sequence continues at coordinate 814 of JBAZDT010000017.1, forward strand.
TGTTCGTTAACCGCGAGATACGTCCATGCTCTTTTAAAGTGATTTCGAGTTCCATAATTACTTCTCCTCCATGAAAAAATCTTGTCCGACATTAAAATTATCTTCGACGAGGTAAATATCTTCGCCATCGTGGTCGCGATCAAAGTTCAAATCGCGGTTCGTGCATATTTTACCTTCGCAATATATGCCATTCCGCTCAATAATCTTGACGGTTGAGCCATCAAAGAGGATGACGTCGGGTAAAGCGACGACAACCAAAGAGAAAGGCAGCAAATTCTTATCTTGCGTTTCAGCGTATATTACCCTAGAGCCAATATCTAATTTCACTAAAACGAATCGACTCTCATCGCCATCATCGATAACTTCGATAACTTGTCCGACGATAAAACCTGAATTCTTGAGATAAAGAAGCGGATCAAGACCATCGTTAAGCAAGATGTGATTAATCACATCAATAAACTCCGTGGCTGGGTTTAAAATCATACCATCAGCTTTAATGCGCACGATTTTTGAGATGTCGAAAAGGTTGATTCCAATGATTTTCTCATCGTTATATAAAACGGTCGAGGAGTTTCTTTTTTCGATACGGGTGGCCTTTGATTCATTATCAAAAATAATCATCAAGACGTCGCCGAGGGTGCGATAGTTATAAAAGAGGCGATACATATTAGCGGCGTGCTCCTTTAAGCCTTATCAAGAGGCTTTCGTCGAGATTTCGCAAGATATATAGAAGCGAAGATTTGGCCGCCAGATAATCATCAACATCGATAACCGAACTCGGTGAGTGAATGCCGCGCGCTACGATGCAGTGCGTAAGTGTCAATGTGCCATCATTGGCTCGGTGAATTGCCCCAGCATCAGTTCCTCCCGGAGAATCGAAGTACTGATATTTAACATTTGTCTCACGGCAGGCTTTGATTTGTAAATCTAGAAGTTCAGGAAAAGCAATCATCGAACGATCGACATAGCGAACCAAAACGCCTTCGCCAAGGCGGCCGTAGAGCTTTTTGTCATCGCCGAGGTCGCGTGCCGGCGAACAATCCAAAACAATCGCTAAGTCAGGTTTGATGAGTTGGGCGGCTGTGGTCGCTCCGCGGACGCCGACTTCTTCTTGAACGGTACCACCGACATATAAGTCGTACGGCAATTGTTCTTTTTCAAGTTCATCGAGCACATCGAGGATTAGCGCGATTCCATAGCGGTCATCAAAAGCTTTGGAAAGCAGGCGCTGGCCGTCGTTTAAAACGCGAAAATCACCGAGGATGACGATTGAATCGCCAATGGCGATACCGGCTTTGACAGCTTCTTCTTTTGATGTAAATCCAAAGTCAAAAAACAATTCTTCGATGTAATGTTCTTCGTCGACTTCCTTTTCCTCTTTTAAATGGGGAGGCAGGGAGGCGATTGCGCCATAATACCGCTTGCCGCTCTTCGCTTTTAAAATTACGCGCTGTGCGGCGAGGTTTTCTTTGCTGTGTCCTCCTAGTGCCGAAGTCTTAATCAGGCCGTCGTCTTGGATATACAAGACCATAAAGCCAATTTCATCCATGTGAGCACATAGCATCACTTTAAACTTGGGCTCGCCATGAGCTTTTTTGATTGCAAACAGACTACCTAAATTGTCGCTGATCGTGCGAAAGTTTTTATTTGCGAATTCTTTTTTTAGAAAAAGGCGCACTTCCTCTTCGGCGCCGGAGACGGCGACTAGCTGCGTTGAGGTCTCCAGAAGGGTAAGCTGGCGGTTAGTTAGTTTCATCTTTTTTTCTCCTCGCGATTATCCGATTGATTTTCTTTCCTTCGCTGCGAAAGATTTTTTCATATTCACTACAAGCGTCGCTTTCATCAAGAGTATCGTAGTTACTCGTATATGATATAACTTCAAGAGGGCTTTCAAGAAATGTCGTCAGCGAATATTCATACAATTCGGTATTATCCGTCTTAAAGTATAAATAGCTATCATTTTTAAGTATGCGCTCATACTCAAGCAATTTTGAAGGAAAAGTAAGGCGTCTTTTCTCGTGGCGGCGCTTCGGCCATGGGTCGGAAAAGTTTAAATAGATTACATCAAACATTTGTTCTTTGAACAAAGGAAAGATGGCGTCGATATTTTCGACCATCACGCGCACATTATCGATGCCTTCATCGACAATCTTTTTGGTCGCCACCGCCGCCACCATCGCCGATACTTCGACGGCGAGAAAATGAACATGGGGAAAACGCTTGGCCATCGCGATGATGAAGTCGCCTTTTCCACAGCCAATTTCAAGATGAAGGAAGTCGTGCGAAAAAAAGTTTGCGTCGCTTTCAAGCGATGGAAGAGCGATCGAGGCGTGCTCTTCGAGATATGGCTTGGCCCACGATTTGAAACGCGTTCTCATCGGAGATTTCCCAAAGCGTGAATCGCCCGCGCGAAAATGGCCATCGAAAGATAGAAGTTATTCATGACGATGCGTTCATCGGCTTTATGCATGTGCGGATTGTCGTCGGGAAACACCGCTCCGAAAGCGACGGTGTTCGGTGCTTCTTTGGCATATGTGCCTCCGCCCATCGTAAGCGGCTTACTTTTCTTGTCATAGCTCTCTTGACGATAAGCATCAAGCAACGTTTTCACAAGGGGTGATTTGACTGGATAGAGCAGAACTGGGCTCTTGGAATATATCTCGCTTGTCATATTGCTCATCTTATCAAATTGGTTAACCAAGGCCTTATCGTCGACTTTTTCCGGATAACGGAAATTGACTTTTAGTTCCAACACTTTATCTGCATATGATATTACTCCAACATTATATGTTGTTTCGCCCAAATCTTTGCTGTGGGCTCGGCCGTTAAAGGGTTTGCCATCAAAGCCATCAAAAGCCTTCACGACCTTCAAGATGATATCGTTATGGTAAAACTTGCCAAAAGCCTCTAATGCCAGCAAACCGGCATTGACGCCTTCTTTAGGAGTCGAGCCATGAGCCGCCTTACCTTTGAAGATGATTTTTGAAGTGCCGTTTCCCCGTTCGATAACCGGCTTATGTTTCAAACTATCAAGATATTTTTCGAAACCTTCATCGGTATTCATCAAAACCGTCGCTTGATCGATGACCGAATTTGTGGCTTCCCCACCGCTGATTTTTATGACGCCGGGTAAGACAATGTTTAAATGGCTGCGGAAATTGCTGATTCCCTTTTCCCCGTAGACGACGGGAAAGGTGGCATCCGGAGTGAAGCCGTATGTCGGGGCTTCTTTTTTTAAATTATGAAAATAATAGGCAAGGCAGCTTGATCCTCTTTCTTCGTCACCGCCGACAACTAAACGGACACGATAATTGGTGATGAGATTAGAATCCTTTAAGGCTTTTATCGCGTAAAAAGATGCAATCAAAGGGCCTTTATCATCACTCGTTCCTCGCCCGTACATCTTGCCTTTATCGATTTCGGCTCCGAGCGGCGCGTGTTTCCAATCATTGCCGATTGGCACGACATCAGCGTGAGCGAAAACCGAAACAAGTCTCTCGCCTTTCCCAAAGGTCAGTTCCGTAACCCGATTGTCGCAATAGTCGACTTCAAAACCAAATTGGCGGCCGAGATGTGCGATATATCGAAGAGCGTCATAAACACCTTGACCATAAGGCTTTTCCTGCGAGGCGCTCTTTTCGTCATAGACGGAATTGATGCGCACCATTTCCTGCAAAGCGCGAGTCGCATTTTCATAGTACGGCCGCGTCAACTCGACGTAATCAGTTTCTTTCATAAGAATCGCCATCCTTTCGAAGCGCTAAATTCGGATATTTATTAAAGACCAATAAAGAGACGGTTGGGGTGATGATGGCGGCAATTCCGGCTTCAATTAATGCCCCCGTGCCGATAAGTGTCGTCAACACTAAACCAGCCCAGCTTACTTCCTGATTCAAAAAGTTTTCGACTTCTGGTCGATAGATGAGCCAAAGAGTGGATAAGACGAGAAAGGTGTGGAATAAAGTCAAAATGAACGAAGAAAGAGCGATGAAGATTCCTTTTTGATAAAAAAGAGGCATCTTCTTTAAAAGGGAGAACAACAATCCGGCCACAAGGCCAAAAATAGCGCGTGGCAAAACGGAAATCAGAGGATTCACAAATAGAAAGTCGATCGTTCCCGGATAAGTCGTCGCTTTTATCAGCGAAGCGATGCCAAAAAAGAAACCATACATCAAGCCGCGCTTCCAACCGAAGAGAGCAGCCCCAATCAAAACTGGAATATGAAGAAGGGTAAAGGAGATGACCCCAATTTGGATGAAGCCAACATAGGGAATGAAAGTCATGATCAAGATAATCGCCAAGAACATCGCGTCAAAAACGATGTCGCGAATTAATCTATCTCGCATTTTTATAAGCCTCGTTGCGCTCATAAATCGCGAGAAGTCCGTGGTGAATCAAAAATTCGTCATAGACGAAATCAGCGAGGAGGTCTTGGACGTAAACCGCATCTCCACCCGTGAGAATGTGCTTGGTCGGATAGCCAAGTTCTTGTTCAAAATGCTTAACCAGACCCTCGATCATTCCGGCAGTACCATAAATGGCTCCGGCATTCATCGAATCCTTGGTGTTTTTACCGATAACTTTTTTCGGTCGTGAGAGGGAGACGCGCGACAGTTGGGCGGCTTTGCCAATCAAAGCATCGACGGCGACATAGAGACCGGGATAAAATGTCGTGCCCACAAAGGCACCTTTTTCATCGATGGCTAAAACCTTGATCGCCGTACCTAAATCGACGATGGTTAATGGCGAGCCGTATTTTGCGATTGCCGCCACCGATACGGCGACCAAATCGCTTCCCAATTCATTAGGGTGGTCGATTAATATCGGCAAGCCGGTTTTAAGTCCAGGATTTAAGACAAGAGAGATAATGTCAAGCTTGGTTTGGATGGCTTTTCTGATAATTTCCGTCAAAATCGGCACGACGCTAGAAACAATTGCACCGCTAAAAGACATCTTATCTAGTTGGCGAAACTTTAAAAAAGTATCGAGTGTTGCGATGTATTCATCGAGGCTTTTTTTGGTATCGCTCGCCGTCTTAAAAGTGGCCACGAGCCGATTTTCCTTAAAAACCCCGAAGGAGATGAGGGTATTTCCCACATCAACCGTTAAAATCATATGTGCTACCTCCGCTACAATCTTGCATTAGCAAGTATCGTGCAAATCACATTATAAAAGAAATGTGTATTATTAGAAAGAAATATAGCCTCGACTAGCGGACGACGATATTGATAATGCGGCCTCTGACGACTATCACCTTGAGGATTTCTTTGCCTTCGATGTTACGCGCGATCGCTTCAAGAGATAGGGCACTTGTGCGAAGTTCTTCTTCGCTTGCCTCTGAATCAGTTTCAAAAGTCGCACGCAATTTGCCGTTAACCGACACCGCCATCGTCACTGTCTTGCGGATGAGTTGCGCTTCATCGTATTTGGGCCATGGCGCAAAGGTAATGACTTCTTGATGGCCAAGCATCGACCATAGTTCCTCTCCGAGAAAAGGAGCGATGCATGAGAGCATTTTGATAAAACCCTCAAGATAAGGAATATAGAGCGATGAGGATTTGTAAACCTCGTTAATGAAAATCATCAGCTGCGAAACGGCGGTATTAAATTGAAGGTTTGAATAATCATCGGTAACCTTCTTGACGGTATAGTGATAAATATAGTTCAAAGAGCCATCGTTTGTCATGGTGTGTTTGCTCGTGAATTCTTCTTCGCTAAAGAGGCGATAGACACGTTCGAGAAAGCGTCTTGCGCCGTCGAGGCCGTTTTCCGACCACGGCAAAGATGCTTCGAGCGGTCCCATAAACATTTCGTAGAGGCGAAGCGTATCTGCGCCGTATTTATCAACGACGACATCAGGATTAATTACGTTGCCGCGCGATTTTGACATCTTCTCGTTGTTCTCGCCTAAAATCATCCCTTGATGAAAGAGTTTTTTAAATGGCTCTTCGGTATCGACCACGCCGATATCAAAGAGAAATTTGTGCCAGAAGCGGGCGTAGAGCAAATGCAAAACGGCATGCTCGGCTCCCCCGATGTATAAATCGACGGGAAGCCAGTGAGAAAGCAATTCCGGTTCGGCAATGGCCTTGCTGTTGTGCGGGTCGATATACCTTAAGTAATACCAGCATGATCCAGCCCATTGCGGCATCGTATTCGTCTCGCGCACGCCTTTTTTGCCTTTGATTAAAACGTTGACCCAATCGTGGGCGTTAGCTAACGGCGAAGCGCCAGTTCCTGACGGTTTATACTCTTTTAGTTTTGGTAAAATGAGTGGAAGTTCGCTTTCTTTTGCGGGTAATAAAGTTCCATCTTCCATCAAGGTGATGGGGATTGGTTCACCCCAATAGCGCTGCCGCGAGAAAAGCCAATCGCGCAGACGATAGGAGACTTGAAATTTCCCAACTCCGCGCTTCGCTAAAAAGTCGACTATGGCGTTTGTCGCTTCTTTGATATTTAAGCCATTCGCAAAATCGCTGTTGATGTGCTTGGCATCAACCTCCATGGCACCTTTTTCAATGTCGCCTTCAAGTACTTGATAAATCGGCAAACCATACTTATTCGCAAATTCAAAGTCGCGTTGATCGTGAGCTGGAACGGCCATCACGGCCCCGGTGCCATACGACGCTAAAACATAATCAGCAATGTAGATGGGCACTTCTTTGCTATTGACCGGGTTGATGGCGAAAGCCCCGATAAAAACCCCTGTTTTATCTTTATTTAACTCAGTTCTTTCCAAATCCGATTTCTTACCAATTTGCTGCAAATAGTCGCTAATTGCAGCCATTTTGCTGTGATCTGCAATCTTTTTGACCAAATCGTGCTCAGGGGCAAGAACGCAGTATGTGCATCCGAAAAGAGTATCGGCTCGCGTCGTGAAAACATCAAAAGTGGCCGGATTGTTCTTGATTTTAAAAGTGATTCTTGCACCTTCGGAACGGCCGATCCAATTCGTCTGCATGTCGATTGTCGACTTTGGCCAATCAACTTGGTTGAGACCTGTTAAGAGACGATCGGCATATTTCGTGATTCGAAGCAGCCACTGGCGCATCGGCAAGCGAATGACATCAAAACCGCCCACCTCGCTTTTGCCATCGATGATTTCTTCGTTGGCGAGGACCGTGCCAAGCTCGGGGCAAAAATTGACAGGTATGGAATCGATATAGGCTAAATCCTTCTCAAACATCTTTAAAAAGATCCACTGTGTCCAGCGATAATAAGTTGGGTCCGTCGTCGTTACTTCGCGAGAAAAATCATAACTTAAACCCAAAAGTTTTATCTGGCGGCGGAAATTGTTGATGTTGGTAATCGTGAAATCTTCTGGATGGCGGTTTTTCTTGATCGCGAATTGTTCGGCCGGAAGGCCAAAGGCATCCCATCCGATGGGGTGCAAGACGTTGAAGCCTTGCATTCTCTTCATGCGTGCGATGGTGTCGCTGGCGGTATACCCCTTGGCATGACCAACGTGGAGACCATCGGCACTCGGATAGGGAAACATGTCTAAAACGTAGTACTTTGGTTTGGAAAAATCATAGACATCGGTTTGGAAAACGCGTTCGCTTTCCCACCGCTCGGCCCATTTCTTTTCAATTTGCTGATGATCGTATTTCATTTATCTACTCCTAAAATCGAACGATATAAAAGACGATATTGCTCCGATGACTTCTTCCAGGTGCGATCAAGTTTCATCGCATTGCGCCTGAGCTGAAGCAAAGCTTCTTTATCTTGATACAATCCAAGGGCTTGGTCAAGTCCATATTGCATGGCGTTATCATCAAAGTGCTCAAAACCGAAACCGTTGGCCGTCGCTAGATTATCTCCTCGGTAGCCATTCACGGTATCCTTCAAGCCACCGGTGTAACGAACGATTGGCAAAGTGCCATAGCGCTGGGCGATCATCTGCCCGATGCCGCATGGCTCGAAAAGCGAAGGCATCAAAAAGAAATCGCTACCCGCGTAAATTAGATGCGCTAACTCGCTAGAATATCCGATATAGATACCGATGTTGTCGCTCATCAGCGAACGCAAATATTCAAACTCTTGCTCTAATTCTCTTTCGCCAGAACCTAAGATGATAATCGAGGCGCCATGATTGACGAGATAACGGGCTTTCGCATTGATCAAGCGAATGCCTTTCTGCCATGTCAAGCGCGAGACGAGACCAAAGACGGGCTGGCCACGATATTGAATGTTAAAACGGGCCAAGAGGGCTTTCTTGTTTTCCTCTTTGCCGACATTAACATTAACTCCGTTATAATTACGAGGTATCGTCGGGTCATTCTTGGGATTGAATTCGCTGTAATCGATGCCATTTAAAATACCCGTAAAATCATCGCGTCGAAATTCGAGAGCGCCAGCGAGTCCGTGCTCGCTATAGACATCTAAAATCTCATCGCGATGGGTTGGTGAAACGGTCGTTATTTTGTCAGCGTAGACAATCGCTGATTTCAAAGATGAAACAGCATTTTCGTAGCGGACTTTGCCATCAAAATACAAATCGTCGCTGAGCTCGTAATAATTGTTTAAAAAGTATTTATCGAAAATTCCTTTGAAAGCCGGGTTATGGATTGTCAAAACGAATTTGAAATCAGCAAAAAAGGGATCGCTTTTATTCTGCTCTTTTATTAAGACCGGAAGCATTCCAGGCTGCCAGTCGTGAAGGTGGACGATATCGGCTTTAAACCCGATAGCCTTGAAAGCGTTGCGCACAGCGATGGTAAAAAAGGCGAAACGCTCAATATCATCGTCATAACCATATATATTGTCGCGCTTAAAATAGTAGTCGTTTTCAATAAAATAGTAGGTTATACCATCAAAATATGTCCGATATACACGGGCGTATTGCTTCCTCCACGACATCGGAACATCGAATTCGGAGATGTGTTGCAACTGGATGTTTTCGTTTTGGCTAATCGCCTTATATAAGGGCATGAAAATGGCAACTTCTTCGCCCCGTAAAGCTAATTCCTTCGATAAAGAATATGTGACATCAGCCAAGCCTCCGCTTTTGACAAACGGATTAGCTTCGCTCGTGACCATCGCAATTTTCATCTAGAGCTTCTTTCCTTGCTCGACATAGTGGGGGGTGGTCTTCGTCCCTTCGATGTGAACACCATCAGAAATGGCGCAGTACTTGTCGACGACGCAATGGGAGATGACGGCGTTTTCTCCGATCGTTGTATTGGTCAGGACGATTGAATCGCGAACGATGCTTCCCCGGCCGATTTTCACATTGCGAGAAATAATCGAACGCTCGACTTTGCCTTCGACGATGGCGCCGTTAGCGACGAACGAGTCGCGGACGCTGGCCTTAGTGCCATAAAGGGCCGGAGGCGTATCGTGGGTAATCGTATAAATTGGCCAACTGTGGTCAAAAAGTTGATGCGCAAAGCGGTAATCGAGCAATTCAAAAGAATACTCGACGAAATGCTCGAGCGAATCAAAGCAGCGCGCA
>JBAZDT010000018.1:0-9877 GCA_041654325.1 Bacilli bacterium
GCCATAATAATCGTGAATGATAATAAAACAATGCAATCTTGCAAAGCAAGAGGTAATCCGGTCTTGAGGGTTTTGGCAGCGTATTCCTTATCGAGGCGAATGTCCTTTTTAGCGATGTGCACAGGGTAATTCTTAACCCGAAGGTAAATAACGGCGGCACTAAATGATATCATCTGCGAGATTATCGAGGCGAGAGCGGCCCCGGTTGTACGCATTCCGAAAAGGCCGACGAATAAAAGATCGAGAGCTATGTTAATCACTGCCGCCAGTATTAAGAACAAAAACGGCGAGCGAGAATTGCCAAAGGCGCGAAGTTGGGCGGCGATTACGTTGAAGCCCATAATAAACGGTATGCCTGCAGAGGCAATAATTAGATAATTAAAGCCATCTTCGCTGGCGGGGCCAGTGAGATTTAGCCAAGAGATGATTGCTCCGGACAAAGAGAGCATGAGGATGGTTATTCCAATGCCGATAATCGCGAAAAGGACAAACATGTTGCCGATAATTTTTTTAACATCCGCATCCCGCTTTGCCCCCAGCGCTTGACCGATTAAAATGCCACCTCCACTTGTCAAGGCGGCAATCGAATAGATGACAATGTTCATCACCGAGATGCCTCCGGCGACGGCATCGATGGCATTTGTGTCCGTAAAATTAGATATGATTAGCAGGTCGATCATGCCAAAAATCGATGTCTGCAACCACATTAACAACAAAGGGGTGACAAACTTCATTAGCGAAGGATAAATCTTTTCGGTTAGCAAGGCGTTTTTAGCTATCATAAGGTAACGGAAAAAGTATATCATAGCCCGAGTCAAAATATGATAAAATTAGCGAGGAGAAAAATGAAATGATACCTATCGTAAGTTATGTTTTCGGCGGTTTGTTTGCCCTCGCTTCAATCGTCGAGATTATCATGGCCTTTCTTGAGAAAGAAAAAATTCGCAAAATAATCAAGCCTACATGCATGTTGTTCCTCGCCATCGCGGCCGTCACATTAGTGCCTTCACATCCGCTAATTTATATCGGGGCGTTTCTCGGCATGATTGGCGATATATGTCTAATCTGGAAAAAACGTCCCATTTTCATGCTCGGGACAGCGGCGTTTCTCCTCGGTCACCTGTGCTATATTAGCGAAATCCTGTTCGTCATGTTGAAAGATGCCCCGATGCAGTGGTGGTTTTATGTCGTCATCGTCTTTGCAATCCTACTTTTTATTATCGCCGCCTATCCACTCGCCAAAAAAATTACCAAGAACCGTTGGATGGCGCTTCTCGGCAATTTGTATTTAAGCATTTTGCTGCTCGTTGCGACTGTTTCGTTAATTGCCTCTTGCAATGGTTTTAGTGACTATATGATTCTCGGCATCGTCGGTGGAGTTTCCTTTCTGGCCAGCGATTTGATCTTGACTACTTCAACTTTTGTTCGCGATTTCAAACGCCGCGATTATTACATCATGCTCTTCTATTTAATCGGCCAGGCTTTCATTGTCTTGGGAATGAGCCTAACATATATCTTATAGGTTCATTATGAAAAAAGGTGTTTGCCCATATTGCCATAAGCCACTCGACGTTGATGAGGAACAGCAAATCGAAAAATGCCCTTATTGCGAAAAGGAAATTTATGTTGCCCAATCACAGAAACTTTACGGGATGTTTTACACGCAGTATCTAACCAACGGAAACATTGCATTAAACGCTTCTCGCGATTATCGTAAAGCTCTTGTTGAATACGATAAATTGTTATCTCTTGACGGAGGAAGCACCGAGGCTATTTTCGGTCGCGCTTTGGCGCTTGTTTCGACATCGCTTATCGGGGAAAGCAACATTCGAAAAGCGCTTGATTTTTTGAAGAATAACGAGGAAAAAATCTTTGCAAATACCGAACTTTATAGCGAAATTGCCGCGAATTTAATCCTATTTGGCAAACGCGTCGATGAGTATTTGGATGGAGCCTGCTCACATCTTAGCAAAGACGAAATCTTTCTCGATCAGGAAAGTCTTGCGTGCTACCAAAAAATCGCTTCTGAAGCCTTTGAGTGCTGGCTTTATATTCGCGATGTTTTCACTCGCTTTGATCTCGACGAAAGCGATGACGAAAGAGACTATATGAAGGAACGAATTAGCAGCTTGAAAAACCTTAATCACGACCTTCCCATGGCTCAAGTTTCGATTGAGGGTGGACATTTTTATGAACGCGTGGAACGGCAGATTTTCGATACTCGCGTCGGCTTATACAAGGCGCGTATCGTCCTTGGCATTATGCAAATTGTTTTCGTCATCGGGGCGATTATCGGCTTTGCTATCATGATGGCTGACTATCAAAATAATCCGCTCCCCGGTTTAATCGTCTTCGCCGTCTTTGCCTTCTTATTTATCGCGGTCAATATCGCCAACCGCATCATTAAAAAGAAATTAAGTGTCTAGATAACATTTTCGCTTTTTAGATACGCGATTAATGACGCGACGGCTTTTCCGCGATGGGAAAAGCGATTTTTTTCTTCGCTTGTTAGAGTTGAGAAAGAAGCGTTGGCCTCGAGGGAAAAGAATATCGGATCGTAACCAAAGCCTCCCCGGCCGATGCTTTCCTGACTAATAAGACCTTGGCATTCGCCGCGAAAAACAAGCGTTTCGGCTTTTAAATTGCATAAAGCGATGGTGGCCACGAAACGAGCCTTACGATTCGTTTCGTTTTGTAAAAGGTCTAAAACCTTGCTGTTTGCTTTTTCGCTTCCGCCTTGCTCAAGGGCGAAACGCGCGGAGTATAAACCTGGGAAATCGTCGAGAGCCTCGATTTCTAATCCCGAATCGTCGGCGATGACGAGTTGCTTCGTTTGATCCTTTATCGCTTCGGCTTTGAGAGCGGCATTTTTTTCGTATGAGTCGCCTGTTTCCTCGACTTCGCACTTTATATTCGCTTCGCTCATTGAGACAATCTGGATTGACAGCGAAGAAAATAGTTCGCGGTATTCCGCAATTTTATGTTCGTTGTTCGAGGCGACGATTATTTTCATGGTAATAAATATAGCACATAAAGTTCGCTTATTGCTCGTTAACAAGTCATTCATAATGTTAAAATTGTTTTATGGCTAAGCACGAGGTGTTTAAGAAGATTAGAAATGGCCCAACAATCTTTATTATTGGCCTTTTTCTTTTTTCATGTTCGCAAGAGGCCACGAAATACGATGAATTATCAACTATCGACGGCTATCAAAACGCTATCATAATGATTGGCGATGGTATGGGATATAACCATATTCAAGTCACGAAATCATATAATGAGAGCGCAAGTTTATATCTTGAAGAAGAGGCCCTTATCAGCGGGTGGGTCAAAACAAAATCGGCGAATTCGCTAATTACTGACAGCGCCGCCGCCGCCACCGCGATGTCGAGCGGTCAAAAAACGAATAATGGGATGATCGCCTACCGTAACAATCGCTCTTTGACGACGATGGCTCAGTTCGCTAAAGCGTATGGAAAAGGAGTGGGTATTATCGCCACCGAGACTCTCACTGGCGCGACGCCGGCGGCTTTTTCGGCGCATAATATATCACGCGGAAACACAGATCAAATCGCCGCTGAGCAGATTTCCAATAATATCGACGTCTATCTCGGGGCCGGAAAGGCCTACTACGATGGCAAAAAACCCGCGATGTCGGAAAACAATCTATCTTATTACACGGATTTTGCTGCTTTGCACGATGATGTCAACTTAACAATCAACGATGAACAGCTCCTCTTCACAAGATTTTTAGGCTCATTTGATACTATATCAACCATCGAGCCTTCAACACCCTCTGCCCCCACATTAAAAGACATGTCTCTTCAAGCCTTGAACTATCTATCTTTTAAATTTCAGGAGCAAGGTTTTTTCCTGATGATTGAAGGTAGTCACATCGATAAGCGCGCCCACGACAAAGATTTAGTCGGGATGATAAATCAACTAAATGGTTTCAATGAAGCTGTGAGTGGCGTCGTCGAATGGGCTAAGCAAAAAGGCGAGACATTCGTCATGGTGACCGCTGATCACGAAACCGGAGGTCTGCAGTATGAAGACGAAAGCAAGAGCGAGTTATCGGACGCGATGTTCACGCGAAGCGGCCACAGTGGAATCGATGTACCATTTTACATCTATAATTCATTGAATTTATCCTTTATCGAGCCAGGCGAGACGATCGACAACACAGATATTGCTAAAATATATCGCGCTATATTAAGAAATTGAAAATAATTGTGGAAAATGAACCTTCTTGCTTGTCTTTACTTATGTTGAAACTTTTTAGCTAACTAAGGAGCAAGAAATATGGAAAACACCCTAAACCGCAAAACGACATCATCGCCGCTACTCAAGGCATTCCTCTTTTTACTTTTGCCTGTTGCCCTGTTATCAGGTTGTGAGGGACCAAATCTTAATGGCCTTACCAAAGAGACGAAAATCCATGCCGTCGGCACGCAGAACAAAATGAGCAATCTGTTAAAAGAAGCCGAGCAGGATTATGGGGAAAGTGCCATGTTGTTTGATAATGGCTTTTCAATTGAGGCCACGCCAGGGGGAGCCGAAGGTTCGGGTTCATCGCGCGATTATGTCGATACGAACGAGCAAGTCGCCGGCGTTAAAGAGGGCGATGTCATCAAGACCGATGGTTATCAAATATTCTATGCTCCGCGCTACAGCAACGTCATCCATGTCGTCATGGTCGAAGATAATTATCTAGTCTCGTTAGAGCAGACGATTGAGCTGGGTACAACATATGTTGATTCGATGTATTTACTAGAGGATTATCTCGTCGTCATCGGTTATGGTTATGATTCTTATGTGCCAGATGAGAGCGATGAAACTCTTTCGTATATGTGGTGGTCGCCGACGGGAACGGTCATCGTTATCGATCGGACTGATTTCACAATTGCTTATGAATTAGCTCTCGACAGCTTCTTCATGGATCACCGCATCATTGATAACACTCTCTTTTTACTGAGCCATAAATATGTGTATTTCGGCGAAGTCGACTATGAACAGCGCCCAACTTTTGTCACGACCAAAAACGATCAAGTCGAAGTCGACAATCTCGACTATAATTCGATTTTCTATTTCGACGATACCCCCGCTTATGGCATGAATGTCATGACCGCGATTAAATTAGCGGCGGATGAGGAAGAAATCACATATAATGCCAGCGCATATTTAGGGGCGAGCGCCGATTATAAGAAAATGTACGTCGACACGGAAAATATATACTTAGCGGAAACAATTTATCATTATGACAAAACTTCATATTTCACGACGATGACGATCAGCCAATTTGCCATCGATGTCGAAAATGCCACTTCGCATTACGTCGCAGCCATCATCGTCCTTGGAACGTCTCTTAATCAGTTTTCGATGGATGTCTATGAAGGCCATTTGCGAGTGGCGACCACCGATCGGAAAGTATCGTTGCAAAACGATATTCTGTGGTGGTTCAGCAATTCAGAAGTCACGAACCACCTCTATGTTCTTCGGGTTAACGAAGAGCTTGAAACATTCGATTTAGTCGGACATTTAAGCGAAGGGCTTGGAAAGCCGGGCGAGGACATCAAGTCCGTGCGCTTTGATGGGGAGATGGCATACGTGGTTACCTTTCTTCTTACCGACCCACTTTATATTATCGATTTATCGAATCCGGCAACTCCCCATGTCAGCGGCGAGATTATTCAAGAAGGGTTTGACACTTATCAGCATGCCTGGAACGACGGATATTTAATCGGCATCGGTTATGACGCCGATACAAACGGTATCATCACCGGCATGAAAATCAGCGCATATAACGTCAATCAAAACGAAGAGCAAACTATTCAAACTTTCAATATTTTCTCGTATCAGTTCACGGAAAGTGAGAATTGGTCTTATGGTTTCTCGGAGGCTCTCTACAACCACAAAGCCATTCTCGTCAGCGTCGAGCAAGGCTATTTAGGCTTTGCCGTTCAAGGTTATGAATACGGCTATCACGATAGCGAAAGCGGCCGCGAATACTATAGTATTTATCACAGTTATTATTATTTGTTCAAAATCGATTTCACCGCGGAAAACCCGATTGGAGACCCAATTATTATCGAGCATCCCGATTCAGAAGAATATTATCTAAATGTCGATCGGGGCATCTTGATTGATGACTATTTATACACGCTCTCGAATAAATGCCTCATCACTTATTCACTCGCTGAAAATGAAATCGTCGAACCCACTTTGTTCTTTGACGAAGTCGCTGAGTAGCGTCCCGTTATCTAAAATAAATCTTTCTTTAAATAGACGCTGTCTTCTTCAGTTATTTTGCGGATGACTTTGCAAGGGTTGCCAAAGGCAAGGGAATCATCGGGAATATCTTTTGTCACGACGCTTCCCGCTCCGATTACGCAGCCCTGACCGATGTTGACTCCGCCGAGGATGGTCACGTTTCCGGAAATCCAGCAGTTATCGCCAATCGTTATCGGTTTAGCATACTCAAGGTCGTAGATGGTTCCATCACTTTTTACGCGTACGTTACGCTCTTGATAGCGCAGTGCGTGAACAGGGGTTAAGAGCGAGACATTCGGGCCGATGAAAGCATTGTCGCCGATCGTGATGGGGCAACAGTCGAGAACGGTGAAGTTGAAATTCGCGCAAAAATTCTTGCCGACAAATAAATTGTCGCCATAATCGCAGAAGATGGGGCCTTGGATATAGCAGTTTTCCTTTTTGTTGGGAATCAACTCGTCGATAAGTTCTGCCCTTCGCGCTGCTTGATCCTCGGTTGTCATATTGAATTTAACGCATAATATGCGAGCTTTTTCGCGCCTTTGCAATAACTGGGAATCAGTGGTGTCGTAGAGCTTTCCGGCGAGCATTTTTTCTTTTTCAGTAATCATACGTTTCCTCTTTTCGATTTAGAGAGTTGGGATAATTGCTTTGATATATATCAATTATAGTTTGTCTTGGCCGGGGAGGAATACGAAATTCGATAGTTGCACTGTGGCCTATGCGAGTTCGCGAAATGAAAAAAGCCTTCAAAGGGCTTTGTGTTTGCATCCACGTCGGATTGTCTAATTGAGAGTTGGAGCAGGTGACGGGAATCGAACCCGCGTAATTAGCTTGGAAGGCTAATGTTCTACCATTGAACTACACCTGCAAATAAAATGGCTAACATCATCGGCGTATTAATACGCGAATGATATGTTAGCACATTTGTTTTATTGATTAAAGAGTGAAATGGCAATTAGCCGATGAAACGGATTAAGCCAGCTTTGGGCACGAATCCGACTTGTTTGCGGGATATTGCTCCGCCTTCAAAAAGGATGATCGTCGGGATGCTGAAGATTTGATATTGGCCGGCGATATCTTCGTGTTGATCGACATTAACCTTGACGATGGTGACTTTGTCGCCTAGTTCTTTGGCAACTTCTTCGAGGACGGGTCCGAGCATTTTGCACGGTCCGCACCAATCAGCGTAGAAATCGACTAAGACCTTGCCATTTTTGATAACTTGGTCAAACTGTTCTTGATTTTCAATGTGTAATAGCATAAGTATTTCCTTTCGTATTAATTTATACACCAAATATTAGAGCAAATAGAAGATAGATTAAAGCGATATGCGCTGGAAAGTAAGCGTAACTTGCAATGCGAAACCATTTCGCGTCATAACCGCGCTTGCCGTTGTACACGATAATGATTAAGCCGGCAAAAATGGACCACGTCTGAAAATTGGCCGAATATAGATCCAACCCTGCGGAGGCATATGACAAAAGCCAGATGATGATATTTAAGACAAAAAGGAAGATAGCCATCAAGATATTGACCAGGCCACGATACTGTGGAATAGTTGCCAAATCACGCTCGCTTATTTCAATGCTCTTATCGATTAATACTTGTTTGGCGAGTTTATATGAAAAGTAAAATGCGATTGTCAAAAGTAAACCGAACAAGGAATAGCCCATCCGCAGATATGGTGGCAACCAAAGAATATCGAGATTGAGCGGGCCGAGTTCAAGATATTGAACAACGGTGACCATAATAACGAAAGCCAAAGGGATAATCGCCAGGAACCTTTTCCAACTTTTACGAGTTAATAGAAAGATAAATAAGCCGTTGACGAGCAAATCGATGAACGGATTAAGGCCGATGTCTGGATCGTTAAAGTAGTATAAAAAGATTTGGGCGACCATAACTAAACCGAGCAAGACGGCAAGTCTTAAGAAGTAGCGACCGATATTTTTGGAATGGATCAGGCCTTCGACGAGGAAGAGAACAAAAAGAGGAAAGGCGAGGCGTCCAAAGCAGCGCAAAATGTAGCCCGAAATGTAAAAGGCATCAGTCGCCGAGGTAGATTGCTGCCACAGAAAAATGCCGACATGGTCGGCGGTCATGCTGATGAAAGCGATGATCTTTAACCAAAAACCGGATAGGCGCTGCCACTTTTCAAGCCGTGATTCCATCATTTTTTCCTAAAAGCGAATAACCGTCAGCAAGAAGCTTACAAGGTTGTTGAGAATATGGGCGTAAGTCGAAGCGGCGAAACCCTCTTTTTCGTAAGTGTAAGTCAAGATCGTTCCCGCGATGATATATGAGGGCAAATTAATTAGTTCGTTGATAATCGTCTCGCCGTTAAAGGACATGTGGATCACGCCGAAAACCAGCATCGTCACAATGTAAGCCAGCGGGCGATTGAGGCGGTGGATCAACGAGAATAAGCCGAGGCGATAAGTGATTTCTTCGACAATCGGACCGAGCAAGACGAAAGCGATAAAGGACATCAACGGATAAGAGGTCATCATGGCGACGATCGAAGATTCATTTTGATTGTCGCTTATTTTATAACCCGTGGCCGCGATCACAAGATTATAAGCGATGACGGCGACGATGAGCAATGCGCCGTAGGAAAGGCCGCTTATTAGAGCACGCAGCGACTTAAAAGAATGTAGAATTTTAATGATGTCCTTCCAAAGAAGACCCAATAAACCGACAAATAATGTCAAATAAGTGATGAGATTGTGCATGATTGATATTTGATCGGATTTCAAAAAAGCGCTGACGAGCAAAGGATCGTCAAAAGTGTTATTGGCGTAGAACAAGAAAATGTGCGACAGAAGAAAGCTGACGAGCGTTAAACCGCCCCAGCCGATGAGAAACATCATTATTTGTTTCACGATAGCGAGTTCGATGACATTCGGAAAACGGGTCGTGACAAGCTCTCCTTCGCTGAGGTTGCCGCATTTTGGGCAAACGCTTAAAGCGTAATCGTGAATGTGCCCACAATGTGGGCATTTACGGTATTCACGCTTGGTATTTTTATGATCCATAGTTAATAGTTTATTACTTTCGCATAAATAATTGTGAATAACTTTTTATAAGTTATGCGATAATAATATAATAATGGCAGAGAAGGTACATAGCAAATTATGGATGCAGCAACAATTGAATTAGTAACCCAAATCATTACTTGGGGCAGCCTCGGACTTTTGATTTTACTTGTTATTATTTTATTTTTCGCTGGCTTAATCGGTTGGAAACGAGGCATTTTTAACGCTGGCTTCCGCCTTATTTTTATCGGTATTCTCGTCATCGTCGCACTGACTACGGTTAAGCCAATGGCCAATTTTATCGGCGGTCGTGACTTAGGATCGCTCCTTTCGCTATTTAATGTCGAAACCATCACGATTGGCTCGACAGCTGTTCCAGTGACGAATGTATTCGAGACACTATCGAATGTTTTAGTCGCTCTTGCCAACGAATATGGCGTAACTGTCGACTCCGCGCAAGTGGGTGAAGTGGTCACCGGTCTGGTGACGATGATCATCTCGACATTTGTCGTTATCATGGATGGGATCCTGATATATACTCTAGGCAATCTCGGCGCGACGATATTATG
>JBAZDT010000019.1:0-9404 GCA_041654325.1 Bacilli bacterium
TTCCGTAAAGGAAATGCCAAAAGACATCAGAATTGGTGCCAATTGGAAAACGATAAAGTAAATAATCAAAGGAGTAATAAACAACCATCCTATGAGAGCTGTTCGCCGTTTATGTTGATTTTTTCTTTCGACGACCATATGTCTCCTTAGAAAAGCAAGATGTTGGCTGCTTGCGCGGCATTGTCGAGCGAAGACTGAATATTCTGCGGGTTTTCGTCGCTGAGAATTTTGTCGCTCAGGGCTGGACCAAGGTACTCGTCATTAACCCGTATCCACTTTGGAATGACAGGTCGCGCCACTGAATTTTCCATCTGCTCGATAATAATCGCCAGGCGAGGATCTTCGCTTACCGCATAGTCGATAACGGCTGAGAAGTTTCCAGTGTAATTCGCGAGTTGAAGAGCGTTTTCCTGACGTTCCAAATATTCGATGAGTTGAAAGCATTGGGTTTTGAGCCTTGAGTGCTCGTAGATAACGACGTTTTCGCCACCCATGTTTGAATATGAAACATCGCCGAGTTTACTCGGGATGAGAGCGACGCCGTAATCGAGATTAGGAAAGTTGATGTCAAAACGATCGATGTCAGACGATAAACCGAGTTTAAAAGCCACAAGCCCATTGCCGAAAGCATCGCTCGTTCCACGATTGGCAATCGATGTTGCATCATCACCGTAGAGATTTTTTATCATCTGGGCGGCTTCGACACCGTAACTACTATTGAAAGCCACCGCGGTGCCTTCTTGGTTTAGAAGCGAACCTCCACAATTGGCGAGAAAGGCTTGAAAATACCAACCGGCGTACCCACCTTGGCCAATACCGTCAAATAGTGATTTACCGGATGGCAACTGCTGTTTGATGGCGAGCCACTCATCCCAAGTAGTCGGCGGTGTCGCAACAAGATCCTTATTATAAAATAAGACGCTGGCGGTGACATTTAAAGGAAGACCATATGTTTTTCCGTCGTAGATATTTGTTTCATAAACAGAAGAAAAGAATGATTCAGGCGCGAGCGTTGCCGAAGATGCGATGAGCGAGGTCATATCGGCAATTGTTCCGTCGCTAGCGTAATCAGCTATCAAGGGCTGATCTAAATATGACATATCAGGTTTCGAGCGCCCAGTTAAAGCACTGTTAAGCGCCATGTTGAAACTGTCTTTGACGACGAGATTTAGTTTAACTTTAATGCCGGTCTCTTCCGTAAAATCTAAGATGAGGGCGCGGAAAGCATTTTGATGTTCTTGAGTGGAAGGCTGGTAGGCCCAAAACGAAACGATTTCTTCACCTGCATTTCCGTCGCAGCCGGCAATCGCAAAAAGAATAGCAAGTAGCGGCATTACTCCTTTGCGTATTGATGTTTTCATAATTCTCCCCCGATGTTAACGATAACAATTTATTTGATAAGAAGATAAGGGCACATAATGAGATGAAAAAATTATTGTTTGCGCGTTGAATCGCCGATTTTTAGTTCTGGTAAATAATATCTTATTCCGACTTTATTGGCTTTCGGATGCGTGATTTTTTTGATGAGAAGTTTTGCTAGTTCAACGCCGACTTCAAAAATCGGTTGATGAATCGTCGTTAAATTTGGTTTGATGATTAAATCCGTGCCTAATCCATCAAAACCGGTCACGCCTAAATTAATAGGAACTTCGCGGTTGCACGTTCTAGATGCTTGAATAACCCCGGCGGCTAGATCATCGCTGGAGCAAACGACACAATCAATTTCGGGATGCTTAGTTAGAAGGCGAAGTCCGGCAATGTAGCCAGAGGAAGAGTTATTGTCCGTAAAAATCGTCGTTTCGAGATTTTCTTTCAGTCCGTGTTTTTCAAGGGCTTTCAAATATCCAGCGTAGCGGTCGCGAGTAAATTTCTTATTCTCGCGAATGCCGATGAACGCCATTCTTTTGTATCCTTGTTGAATAACATAGTCGGTAATCATCTCCATGCCCTTTTCATTATCCACATCAATACAGTCGACATTTTCGCTGTGGCCGAATAAAACAAGAGGTTTTTCTAACGACAAACCTTTTAGGTTTTCTTCATCTTCAATTGTCAGTCCCATTAAAAGGAGGCCATCGACGGCTTGGTGCTGATACCACTTTTTCGACATTAAAACCGAATAGCCGTGCTCGCCAAGATGGCTGCTGATTCCTGCTCCGACTTGCATGACGAATTGATTGGTCGGGGCTAGATCGTAGGGGATGTATAAATAAATAATGTTAGTGCGATTATAAACGAGAGCTTTGGCGACATTGTTTGGTACATAATGATATTTTTCAATTGTGTGGAGTATTTTCTCCCGCGTTTTTTCTGTAACAATTTCAGGGTGATTTAGGGCACGCGAAATAGTGATTGTTGAGTATCCCGTCATCTTTGATAAGTTTTTTAAAGTGATGCCCATTTTAATCTTTCATTGACGTTTCTAAACTAATTATAACGAAAAATGTTATCGTTGTCAATTTCATATTTTTCCATGGTTTTTAAAGTATGCAAAAGCATTTTTTTCGCCGCCCATCTTGATATAATTAAGATAATGCTTCAGTTCAGAAAACTACTCCTTAGCGAAAAAAGTAAAGTAAACGCTCTTCTCAAAGAAGCGCCTTTTTATGGTGACTACAATTCAAGCGAACTCGTTTTTGAAAATTTAGCAGTCTGGAATTATGATGGTCAAGTCGAGATATGCTGGTTTGATGATCAGCTCGCCCTTATTCGTTGCTATATTAATGACGAACTCTGGATTTTCTTCCCACCGGTTTGTGCGACAGTAGCAAATTTTCTTAAAGGTTTCAAACTGATTAAGGAACACTACCCAGAAGCTCTTTTGTCAGGCCTTTCGCAAAAGATGGTCGATTTAATAAATATCGAGGGGGACTTGTTTCTCTACGATGATTATTATTCTGAATATATTTATCGCCCCGGAGATTTAGCGTCGATGCAAGGCGGTAAGTATTCTCGCAAACGTAACTTAATCGCGCAATTTAAGAAAAAATATAATTATACATTTATCGCATACAACGATTCGTATTTTGATCAAATCAAAAATTTTTTTGCTAATTATCGCGAAGAAGGAGGAGCGAGCGAGGATTTTGAAGCTATCTGCTATGCTTTGAAAAACTGCCAAGAACTCAACCTTTTTTGCGATTTGCTCTTGGTGGGTGACAAAATAGTCGGCATCAGCATCGGAACGATCAGCATATTTAACCACGCCGTGATTTTGTTTGAAAAAAGCGATTATGATTATATCGGCAGCGGGGCCATCATCGTTCAATATGCATCGCAAGCACATTATTCCGGATGCCGCACTTTATCCCGTCAAGAAGACCTTGGGCTGCCGTATTTGCGAAAAGCGAAAATGAGTCTTCACCCTCTCGAAAAAGAGCGTAAGTACACTTGCGTTTTCAATTCTCAGACGAGCGAACTGCACAATTTGTATTTGACGACGTTTGATGATTCGCGCGACTATGTCGATTTCTTCTTTCTGCATGCTTATAGCCAAGACCGGTCTTTCTTTGTTCGGAAAGATGGTAAAATCCGCTCCGCCCTTCATATCATCATGAAAAAAATGTTTTTCAATGAGCGAATAATCGATCTCCCCTTTGTTGTCGCGGCTAGCACGGCGCCAGAATATCAAAAACAAGGCCTGATGCGCGAGGTAATGACCAAAGCTTTTGATTCGCTAATTAGAAAAGGTTATTCAGTTATATCTTTATACCCAGTTAATCCAGCCTTCTATTACGGTTTTGGTTTCGTTTTTTATACATCAACAGTCAAACTATCTAGTTTTTCCGAAGAATTTGAATGCGGGTTGGAACAGACAGTCGACACGAAATTCCTTTCGAAAATGTATGATGCATGTTTGATCAACAAGCAAGGATACATAATCCGAAACGAGGATGATTGGAATCTCTATCTTAATTCGCTCTGGCAAGATGGCGTTGTTTTTGATTTAATCAAAAAAGGTGGGGAAGTGGTGGGGTATGTGGCCCATCATGAAAACGATATCGACGAGATATTTTTGTGCG
This sequence comes from Bacilli bacterium, assembly GCA_041654325.1. Taxonomy (GTDB): domain Bacteria; phylum Bacillota_I; class Bacilli_A; order RFN20; family CAG-826; genus UBA1424. Next base: position 4,023 of record JBAZDT010000019.1, read on the forward strand.
GCAAAGCGAGGCCAAAGCATCGCGATCTCGATTTTAACGATGCAATTATGCCTGCTGTTGACGGTGCGAATCCCGGGAACATGATTCGTATCTTGAATGCGCAATCCTTCTTATCGGAAATGAAGTTCTCTAGAGATGTAAACATATCGATTTCGATCCAGATTAGCGATCGTTTCGTGGCACAAAACAATATCTTGATCAACCTTTCGATAAGGGGAGGAAAGGCGACGATTACACCCGCTAAAGAACCCACCTTAACCGTCGCGATTGAAGAACTGGCAAAGGCTATTTTCATCGGTGAGGGCAGAAAGGAACTGTCATTTCTTTTTCCAAATCTGAAATCGATTTGTTTCGACAAGTTTTAATGTCATTGTTTTACGAGCATTGTAATTATTGTCGATAATACATTGTGGTAAAATTACATTATAGGAATTTATTACGCTTATAGCGGAGGTAGATAAATGAAAAAAATTGTTATTGTTGGAGGCGTCGCGGGTGGCGCGACCGCCGCGGCTCGCCTGCGGAGGCTGAACGAAAAAGACAAAATCATCATTTTTGAAAAAGATGAGCATATTTCGTTTGCCAACTGCGGCCTTCCCTACTATATCGGCGGCATTATCGCAAATCGCGAGCGTTTGCTTGCCGAAACGCCTGAATCCTTTAAAGAAAACTATAATATCGATGTTCGCATTTTCTCGGAAGTTATCGCTATCGATACCCACACGAAGCATGTCACGGTTAAAGAAGTCAAGACGGGGCGAACATATGATGAATCATATGATAAGTTATTGCTTTCGCCAGGAGCCTCACCGATTTGGCTCCCGATTCCCGGAATCGAAAAAGCCGAAAACGTCTTTTCCCTCCGCAACCTTGCCGACACCGATCGCATCTATGGTTTTGTTAACCAAAAAGGTGTGCAGTCAGCTGTTATCATCGGCGGTGGTTTCATCGGCATCGAACTCGCTGAAAATCTCGTCGAACGAAAAATCAAAGTGACAGTTATCGACCTCGCCGATCAAATATTGCCACCCTTAGATTTTGAGATGGCCAAAATTGCCCAAAATGAAGTCGAAACGAATGGCGTAAAGGTTTATGTCAGCGACTCGATCGCCGAGATTAAAGATGCTGGGAAAACCCTCGTCTTGAAGAGCGGTATTGTTTTGAATGCCGATTTAATCATCATGGCAGTCGGCGTTAAGCCAGAATCTCGTTTGGCGATTGCCGGTGGTCTTAAAGTCGGCCCGAAAGGCCACATCATCACCAATGAACAACTGCAGACAATCGACGCGAAAACAGGGGAAATTGTCGCCGATGTTTACGCTGCTGGCGACGTCATTCAAGTAAATGATTTAATTGATGGCAGCCCGACCGCGGTTCCTCTTGCTTGGCTCGCCAACCGCCAAGGTCGTTTGGTCGCCGATCATATGAACGGTTTGAACATTTCCTTTAAGGGAAGTCTTGGCACATCCATCGTCAAAGTGTTTTCTCTCACGGCCGCCACGACGGGCAACAACCAAAAAACGCTCGAGCGGAAAAACATCCCCTTTAAATCAGTAGTCGTGACTCGCTCCAATCACGCTGGATATTATCCAGGAGCGAGCGATATCATCATCAAACTTCTCTTTAACCCAGAAAATGGCAAAATTCTCGGTGCGCAAGCTATCGGTCAAGAAGGCACAGACAAGCGTATCGATGTTATCGCCACGGCCATCAAAGGCAATTTGACCATTTTCGATTTACCCGATCTTGAACTCGCTTATGCTCCTCCTTTCGGTTCATCGAAAGACCCCGTGAATATCGCCGGTTATGTTGGCAGCAACCTGATGCAAAAAGAATTTGGTGTGGTCAGTCAACAGGAGCTTGAGGAATTTCGTAAAAAAAAAGCAGTGATCGTTGACGCTCGGACACCGCTGGAATTTAGCCTTGGGCACATCCCTGGCGCCGTCAATATTCCATTTTATGGAATACGCAAACATTTAGATAAACTTCCGCCGGATAAAGAAGGGCCGATAGTCGTCTATTGTAACGTCGGGCACACGGCGTATTTATTAATCAAAGTTCTTGCAAACAATGGTTATAAGAATCTCTTTAATCTACTAGGAGGTTATAAGATATATAAAAGCCTCCATCAAAAAAACCATGAAGAAGAACTGCGTAATCCCGAACACCGAATTGTCGAAGAAGAAAATACCTTTAATGCCAATTACGCAAAAGAAGATGTAAAAATTTACATCGATGCCTGCGGTTTGCAATGCCCTGGGCCAATCATGCAGACTTATAAAGCTGTCGAGACGCTTAAAGAAGGCGAAATCGTTGAGATCAGAGCAACAGATCGCGGCTACTTTAGCGATGTTGAAAGATGGTGTCAAGCAACCGGTAACACGCTTTTGAAAAACGAACAAAAAGACGGAGTTTTTATTGCTGTAATCCGCAAAGGAAGCGTCAAGAAAACACAAACCCTTACCGAAAACGAGAACACGACCATTGTCTTGTTCAGCGGCGAGATGGACAAAGCGATGGCGGCGATGATCATCGGCCAAGGAAGTCGCTCATTAGGCAAGAACGTCACGATTTTCTGCACGTTCTGGGGCTTGAATTTGCTTCGCAAAGACCGCAAAGTCAAAGTCAAGAAGTCGTTTATCGAAAAAATGTTTGGCGCGATGATGCCACGCGGTCCGAAGAAGATGCCTATTTCCAAAATGAATTTTGGCGGAATGGGCGCTGCGATGATGAAATCGGTAATGAAAAAGAAAAACGTCGATTCACTGGAAACGCTGATTGCTCAAGCGAAAGCCGCCGGAGTGAAATTTATCGCTTGCACGATGAGCATGGATGTCATGGGCATTCATAAAGAAGAGCTGATTGACGGCATTGAATATGCTGGTGTTGCAACCTATCTTGCCGAATCTGAAAAAGCTGGCGTCACTCTCTTTATTTAACATTTCTTCTTAAAACCACGATGCCATTATTAACCACTTGCGTCGTGGTTTTAACTTTTCGGGTATAAATACGAACTTTTTTAACGGAGCCAATTGATTTAACAAGATGTAAAACATAACATATTGATAGGCTTAAAATTACATTTTATGTTGCCAGAGGATTTTCAATGTCATTTACCAACATCATCGACTATGTGAAAAAAGCTGATTCAAGATTGAATCTCCGCAATTTTGCTGATGCCGACGCTTTGGTATTTTCGCAGCTTGCGTATTTGGATTTCAGTTGTTTTAAAAGCGGGACACCCTTTTTGAAAATGGGTGGCAAAGCTCAGGAATCGGCAGCAAAAAGCCATAGTTTTGTTCAAAATGAGGAACTTTTGCGGGCTATTTCACTCAGCCCGCGCTTCCGAATTGTTAAGGTTGCCAAGCATGTTTCGGAAACCAATCTCCTTTTCGAAATGCAATTTTCCGCGACGACATTTCTTGTGAGCCGTGGACTAATCGTTGTTTCGTTTCGCGGCACAGACAATACGATCAACGGTTGGAAAGAAGATTTTAACATGGTCTTCATCGATGAAATACCTGCCCAGTCGAAAGCTGCGGCTTATCTAAAACGTGTCGCGAGTAAATATCCTCTGCACAAAATAATCGTCACCGGACATTCCAAGGGGGGGAATCTCGCCATCTATGCCGCGATGAAGCAAACTAAATCAACGAAGAAGAAAATAGTTTCGGTTTATAGTCTTGATGGCCCGGAATTTCGCAAGCAAATCGCTTCCTCAAAAGCATATTTAGAAATTATTCCCAAAGTCAAAAAAATTGTGCCCGAAGAAAGCATCATCGGGATGATTCTCCAGATAAATTCTTTCTACTACATAGTCAAATCCGATGGTTCCCTTTTCGCTCAGCACAATTTGTACAACTGGCATGTCGATGATGAAAATGGCGAATTAATACATTTAGAGCAATTGAGCAAGACATCAAGGCGAATAAAAAACTCGCTTTATGCATGGCTTAACGGTTTCAGCGTTTCTGATCGGCAGATAATCATCGACAATTTCTTTGATATGATGCTCGCCTCGGAATGCGAGACCCTCAGCGATTTTTTGGAAAATTGGAAAAAGCACGTCAAAGTGATTTACGGCGAATACCGCGAGTCAGACAACTACACGAAAAAGCTGTTGCGGCGAGCCTTCATCGATTTAGCCAAAAACCTGCTTGCCAATTCGTTTGCCAGCGAAAAGAAAATTAAATCAGTCTCGACTCTCAACTCTCGAGAAGAACCGGAAAAAAAGTGAACCTTATGCCTTCAAAAACAATCGTTGATGTCATCAAATATACAGAGATGCTTTCGCCTTCTGAAATGATAAAATGGGCCCTTCGCAATGTCCGTGAAGTTTTAGACGTCCTCAACATCAGCTATGCAGCAATCCCTGAATATCGCGAGATGGTTTTTTACTGCAACCTTTTTCTCATCGGAAAATTAAGGGTGGAACAAATGCGCCAGAAATCATTGCTCATAAATGAAAAAGCCCTCCTTGAAAAAGATGAAGCAAAAGCGAACTTGTTGCGCGCCTTTGGCTACACTCTCACCACATCCGACATCAAGCAGCACGCGCTGCAAGCCAGCGAATACGCTCTCAAAGCTTTATTGTCGGCGAACGTCAGCGCAGAAACAGTACAAAAAATGGCCAACAAGCAAAAGGCTGATTTGGAGACTCTCGCGTGTTTTATCGTAGCAGTTGATAAGTGATTTTCACCCCCTTAAAATAATGTCTGGATTAACAAAGATCTAGTCTTGTTTTCCGGGCAAAAAAGTCGCGAGGATTTCCTCGCCAAAATCTCGCAGATATTTTAAAAAAACGGTACTAAGCTAATGTTTACTTCGCTTTTTCATTCGCCGATGAACTGATAAGAAAAACGATGAGGATGCCGATTAGAGCTCCAGCGACATCGATGCCGACATCACCCCAGTTGGCGCTTCTCCCACTTGTGAAATATTGGATTAATTCGGAAATGCCGGCCACGCCAAACATCGCGGCTGTGGCAATTGATAGACCAAGCCACACTCGATTAATTTTTAGTAATTTCAGCAAGGCGAGATAGCCAAAAACACCATCGAGAAGGAAGATGAGAAAATGGCCTAATACTTTTCGCACTACAAGAGCGAAAATATCAAATTGTTCACCGCTTAAATTTATGCTGAAAAATCGTAAAACCGAGTTTAGGATATCAGCGACCCAGCCGCTTTGCGATGATGAAATGTCGCCACTTAACCCAGCAAAGACAAAGATAACCAAAGTTATGATGACAAAAAGAGACAAATAGATGATGCCGGCAGTCCGATGTTTTGCCATAATCACTTTTCCCATAATAGGAGTATAGCAATAAATAAATGCTGGCGAATAGAGAATAATATCATGCATCTTTATAGATAAATGGC
>JBAZDT010000020.1:0-9061 GCA_041654325.1 Bacilli bacterium
CCGCTTCGATAATCGATCAATAGTAACTTTTCAATTATATTGATTTTTCGATTTTCATTTTTGGCTTTGCAAAAATTTCATAAAAAGCTTTTGGCTGTGAGACGATGCTCATCGCGATAATCACGATCAGGGTGACGACCGGTCCAACCCCCTCTGCACTTCTAAGCGTCGAACCAAGCGTTTGGAAGATATAAAGGCCAAAGCTGATCGCTCCTAGAAAATTAAAGATGGGAAACGAAAACTCGATTTGGAACAAGGCGTAAATGCTGAAGGCGAAAAGCACGAGGAGCAGTTGCTCTTTAAAAGGGAAAAAAATTGTGAAAGAAACAAAGATAACCGCGGCAAAAGCAAAAAGGGCTGATGCCTTGCGAATAATTTGATTATTTATCTTCGGTACAAAGTTCAATAGACAACCCAAGAAGACGCCAGCGATTCCGCGCAGAGGATAGCCAAATGGCGACCACAAACCATCAAAGTAAATATTGTAACCACCTTGCGGATAGAGATGATAACTAGGCGGGAAAGAATAGAAATAGGCATAACCGGCGATGCCGCAAACTAGAAGGATAGCGATGAACACCCATTTGTTTTTGATCAATCGGACAAGCAGATAGAGAATGACTTCAGCCCCGATGATGACGGGGATGAACCACAAGTATCCAAAATACCAGCCGATATGCTCAAAATAGATGACGTTGTATGTCGCAAAACCAAGCGCGACGAGAAAGGGTAATCCAAGGCGTTTAATCCTTTTGCCTAATAGTTTTAAAAGTCCTTTGCCAAGCGTTAGATTTTCAGTTTCTTTTAGACTGGTAAAAAACAGATATCCGCTCAGCAATAAGAAAAAATCGACGGAGACGCATGTTTGCCCCATATCGAGAAGGCGCCACTCGAGGGCGAGGTTCGCAAAAGGCATAAACCCGTGAAAAACCAAAACGCTGATGGCCATCAAAAAGCGCAGCACTTCAATGAGACTGTTTCGCTTTTGGTCCTTTTGGCTTTTAATTAGGGATAAAGACCGTTCCATGAAGAGATTATAGCAAATTAATATCTGGGTGCCTATTCTTCTTTACGGCCGCTTCGCCCAACTAATCTTAATTCCCAATCTAATTACTTTAATCATGATGACTGTGACCAAATCGTTTAGCGGCCCACATGACTATTTTTCGAAAACATATGTCGCTGCGAATAAGGATTTAATGATACCTGAAAGAAGAATTGCATTCTCTGAGAGCGAAGTTATCGATTTGACGAACAATAAAGGATAAATCATGTTTTTACACTTTAACACAATTGAAGTAATTCAAGATCTCGGCGGTATCAAAACTGCGGAAGGGCGGGTAATCAAACCAAAACTGCTTCTAAGAAGCAGCGAATTGAATAGGCTTTCGAAAAACGAATTAAAGCTGCTCAAGAATGAGTACAACCTACGCGATGTCGTCGATTTCCGATCGACTAAATCAATGGTCAATCGCAAAGATAATCTCGACAGTTCAATCGCCTATCATCACCATCATGTTTTGGATTTCCTTGAGATTAATTCATATACTCGCGAAATTAAGGTTCCTCCCGATGATTTTTTTCTCCACGTCTATCGGTCCTTAGCTCGTGAGCCAAAAGCCATCGACACCTATCGTCACTTTTTAAAATATGTTATCGCTTGCAAAGAAGGGTCGATTTTGTGGCATTGTACTTCGGGAAAGGACCGAACGGGAGTTGCCACCATCTTGCTTTTATACCTTCTCGGCTGCGATATGGAGACAATCTATAACCACCACTTTGCGATTAACGAAATCACGATTCCAATATTGGAAAAAAAGTTAGCGACTATCGAATCCGACGAGGATAATGCCATCGATTATTACAAAGCCTTTTATCTCGCTAAGAGGAAATATATCGATGAGTATTTTAATGTTATCAATGATGAATTTGGATCGCTTGATGAATACATTAATAAGCATTTAAAAATCACTGATTTTGACATTAAAACATTAAGGGACCGCTATTTAATCTGAAAAAAATTTTCATCTTTCTGTTTTTTGAGGTATTATCTAAACAATAATTACCGGCGAAAAGTAAAAAAGTTTCACGGTGATGAAGAAAAAAATTCTTTGAATCGAGGGAACCTTTATGAACAATTGCATCATCCGCATCAATGAATCTATTGATTCATTTTCTAAACAAGAACTTAAAATCGCCAATTATGTCTTGAAACATCAATCTGCGGTCAGCCAGATGACTATCAGCGAGCTCGCCAAAAAAAGCAAGAGTTCAACCGCGACGATTGTTCGCTTTGCGAACGTTCTTGGTTTCAAGGGCTTCCGCGACTTTATCAAAAGTTTTTATCACGATGTTGTCAGCAATACTCTCAATGAAGAAAACATTTACGAAATCGACAGCAGAAACCCTAATGAATTGAGCATTGAACAAACGATCAACGTTATCACTCGCCTTAATATCGAAGGATTAACTAATACTATCAAAATTATCGATCCGAAGTGTGTTGAAAAAGCGGTGGAGGCTATTCAGAACGCTAAGCGCGTCGCTATTTATGCCTTGAGCGGTTCCATCGTTGTCGCTGATGACGCCGTCTTCAAATTCGAAAGGCTTGGCATTGACTGTCGTATCTACCACACTGCGCACTCGCAAATTCTTTCCGCTACAATTCTCGAACCAACCGATGTCGCAATTGTGATTTCGTATTCAGGGGAGACGCAAGACATTATTAAAATTGCTGAAATCGCTAATTCCCGCAAAGCAATTACCATCGGCATTACCCGCTATGGTGATAACAGCCTTAGCAAAGCTTGTGCGATAAACATTCACCATTCTTCACTCGGGAAAGGTTTAAGAAGCTATTCGACTAGATCGCGGGTTGTCCAACATAATATTATCGATATATTGTTTGTTGCTTTAGCCCAACGGCGCAGCGAACATTTGAAAAAGTATTTTGACTTATTTAACTACACTCCGCAATAATCGCTAAAATAATTGCCTTTTGCGGGCTTTTGTCATTTTTCGAAACACTTTTTCTATGTAAATTATTATGTTTATATAATATTTATATAGATTTTTCGTGCAATTTGAAAAGCATAAGAATATGCTTATTCCGGTAGAAAACTATGGACATCCGAAATATCGCGATTATCGCTCATGTCGATCACGGCAAGACGACGATGGTCGATCAATTATTTAAAACCTCGCATATGTTCCGCGATAACGAAAACACCTCCGAACGGGCGATGGATTCGAATGACCTCGAACGGGAAAGAGGCATCACAATTTTAGCCAAGGCTACTGGCCTTTCCTATAAAGGTTATGAAATAAACATCCTCGACACTCCCGGGCACGCCGATTTCGGTGGCGAAGTCGAACGGATTATGAATATGGTCGATGGTTGCCTACTTCTGATCGATGCTTTCGAAAGCACGATGCCGCAGACGCGGTTTGTCCTTAAAAAAGCCATCGAAGCCAAAGTGAAGCCAATTGTCGTCATCAACAAAATCGACCGCCCCAATATCGATATCACCAGGACACTTAATGATGTTTTGGATTTGTTCATCGCTCTGGATGCTCCTGAAGAATATCTAGATTTCAAAGTTGTTTACGCCTCAGGTCTTCAAGGGACGAGCAGCCTTTCCGATGACCCAGCCAAACAAAAGCCGGGCATGGAAGCCATCCTTGATTTAATCATCAGCGAGATTCCCGCCCCACGCGTCGATCAAGGCAAACATCTCCAATTTCAGCCGAGTCTTCTCGATTACAATGATTTTGTCGGCCGCATCGGCATCGGCTTAGTTAAATCTGGAACAATCCATCTCGGCGAGACAATTGTTTTGTCGCGTTTAGATGGCACGCATAAGCCTGGTAAGATCATGAAACTTTTTAAGTTTGTCGGTCTTAACAAAATCGAGTTATCGGAAGCCCATGCAGGCGATATTGTCGGCGTGGCGGGCATCAGCGACATCAACGTCGGTGAGACGATTTGCGAACCAGGATTTGTCAATCCTTTGCCACCTATTTTGATCAGCGAACCGACGCTTCAGATGACCTTTGCCCCGAACAGTTCACCTTTTGTCGGGCAATCCGGAAAATTCGTGACTTTCCGTCAAATTCAGGCCCGCCTTGAAAAAGAAGTTCAGCGCGATGTAGCCTTAAAAGTTTCGCTTGTCGAAGGTTCAGACCGCTTTTTGGTCTCCGGACGCGGCGAATTGCATTTAGGCATCTTAATCGAGAACATGCGCCGCGAAGGATATGAAATGGAAGTCAGCAAACCAAAAGTTATCATAAAAATGATAAATGGCGTTGCTCACGAACCATATGAAGAATTAATGCTCGATGTTCCTTCCGAAAGTTTAGGTGGTGTCATGGATGCTCTCTCCGAACGCAAAGCCGAAGTCGTCCACATCGATTACTCCGATTTGAACGCCCGCCTCGTCTATGATATTTCAGCGGGAGCTTTAGTGGGACTGCATGCCCAAATCATGACTTTGACCAAAGGTTATGGCTTGATGAGCCATAGCTATAAAAATCATCGACCAGTCGGCAATTTCCAAATTAGAGGCCGTTCCTTAGGCGTTCTCGTCGCCTCCGATACCGGGCAGAGCACAACCTACGCCATCGAAGCGTTGGAAGCTCGCGGAACGATGTTCATCTGCCCGCAGACAGATGTTTATGAAGGTATGATCGTCGGCGAGAATCGCTACGCCAGCGACTTATTGATCAATGTTGTCAAAGCCAAAGCCTTGACGAACATGCGCATGTCGACCAAGGAACAAAAGGTAGTCTTGAAAGCCCCGCGGATTATGTCCTTAGAAAATTGCCTCGCCTATCTTAATGATGACGAGCTCCTCGAAATAACTCCCGATGCCTATCGCATGCGCAAAATGTATTTGACTGAATTAGAGCGCAAGCGCAAAACACCAAAAACTTATTAATTGTAAATAATGCTCTCTTGCAGATATTTTACTGAGCATTTTTTTGTATATAATAAAAGTGACAATATGTGTGCGTTTCGTTTTTCATCTCAAAGCCATATCTGATTTCTGTGACACAAATAATTCATGAGGAAAGCAAAATGAAAGGTTCGAGCCGGAAACGCCAAAACAAATCCTTTTTCCCTTTCTATGCCGTTTTCGTCTCCCTTGTTTTAGTCGGTCTTGTTCTTATCGGCCGACATAATATCGGCCTCGCCGTCGGGCTCGACGAGCCATCATATACTCTGACACTTAATAGCGCGAACATCCCCTCCGGTCTCTCCTACGATGAATTTCTCGACACGACCGGGCAGAATCGCTATGTCGAATTCGATTATGTAAATGCCAAGAAAGCTGACGGATATCATGCTTCAGTCGATGTCGGCGGGTTTTTGGGCAATCGTGAGAATACGCCGATTACCTCGATGAAGAGTATGACGGTTACTTTTGAAGGCGGAGAAGGCACGTTATATGTCGGGGCTTCGATTCCTCTTCTTAACTACTACGCGACAATTACATCTGGCGAGGTGATAAATTTTACGACTAATCCTTATTTTTTTTCCTTAATAAATTATGGGTCGAGCGCTTTAATGATTACGTCGGTTGTTATCAACTATAGTTGCTCGCCATATTATTCGACGATTAATTACGAGACCAACGGAGGAAGCGAAATAACGGCGACGACCCTTCCCATTGGCGATGAAGTCTTCGCTCCCGACTCCCCCTTCAAAGACGGATATTCGTTTGTGGGCTGGTTCAGCGATGCGGCGTTAACCACGCCTTATTCCTTTACCTATATGCCGGAAAGCAGCATCACCGTTTACGCCAAATGGTCGGCTAACACTTATTATGTCAGCTATTACGAAGTTCTAAACGATATCAGCGAGTTGGAAACAGGCGTTTTCCATTCCTTGGCGACTACCCAAAGAGGACTCGTCTTCTCCTGGGGCTATAATAACTCAGGCCAACTTGGGGATAATACGCACACCAACAAAGACACACCTCTTGACATAACTTCCCGCTTTGTCATCGACGAAAGCGATCGCATCATCTCGTTTGGCGTTGGCCAATATCATTCTCTGGCTCTTTCCGAGGCCGGCCGCGTCTTCGCTTGGGGCGGCAACAACAATGGGCAACTGGGCACGAATTCGTATAACGAAGAAACCACGCCTCGCGAAATCAGCGGTAAATTCTCTTTGTCCTCCGGAGACAAAATTGTTTCATTGCGCGCCGGGACCAATCACTCCCTTGCCTTAACTCTTTTCGGGCGCGTCTTCGCATGGGGTTATAACGGCGCTGGTCAACTTGGTAATAACTCGAAGACCGAAAGCCTTATACCGGTCGAAATCACCAGCAACTTCGCCTTGGCCACCGAAGAGCATGTACTCGATTTGAAAGCCGGATATGAACACTCCTTAGCTTTAACATCTTTAGGCAAGATCTTCGCTTGGGGTAGCAGCAGTTACGGTCAACTGGGAATTAATTCCACCGGTGAAGCTCTTGTTCCGACGGAAATCGCTTCTTTCTTATCATTGAACGCTGGTGAGACGATTTCCCTTATTTCGGCCGGCTATTACCATTCGCTAGCTCTCACCTCGCAAGAAAGAGTGCTCGCCTGGGGTTACAATAGCTCCGGTCAACTCGGCGACAACACGACGGCCAATAAATTGACAGCGATAGATATTACTGATCAATTTGCTTTGCAAAGCGGCGATCATGTCGTCGCCATCGAAGGCGGATTTAACCATTCGATCGCCACGACTTATAACAAGCGGGTTTATTCCTGGGGCGATAATGAGCAAGGACAACTCGGCGACAATACCTTGACGGACAGTCTCACCCCGACGGAAATCACCGCGCGGCTTGGTCTATCCGGTGATGAAACGATCGATACTTTATCTCTTGGTAATTTGCATTCGGCGGTTTTGACAAGCGCAGGGTTGGTCAAAACCTGGGGCTATAACGTTTATGGCCAATTAGGGGATGCGACAAAAACCCTTAAGCGGACACCGACATTAATCGCTTTTGCCAACTATGATTTATTGCTTAGCGAAGGATATCCATATGAATCTTCCATAGCGGGATATATTCCGGAGCGAAGCGGTTACTCTTTTAGCGGCTGGTATTATGACGCCTCTTTGACCAATCCTTACGTGGCCACGACGATGCCATCATACGATTTAAGTTTGTTTGGAAAATTCGCCATCTTGTAATCTATCGTATTATTTTCTAAGATAATTAGGCGGGGTAAAACCGCCTTTTTATATAATAAGGTGTCTATTCTCAATTATGCAGCAATCGGTTATACTTGATTTCAACGCTTGGAGTAAAACATGAAAGTCAAAAATTTCTTCCGCAAGTTAGCCTTCGCCTCCGCTGACCTTTTTGGTGGTGGCTCATTCAATATCATCAACTTCCTCTATCCAGGATTTCTCGCTCTTGTCGTCGGCATCGACCCCTTCTGGAGCGGGTTTATTATTTTAGCGGCTCGCGTATTCGATGCCGTTATCGATCCGATTATCGGATGGCTGTCCGACTCGACAAAGTCGAAGTTCGGCAAGAGGCGCATTTATTTAATCGTCTGTTCGCCCTTGATTGTCATCGCGATGTTCTTGCTCTTTTATCCTTTCAATTTTCCTAATTACGCTTTGCGTATCATCTCCGTTCTTCTCGCCTATTTGGTGTTCGTCGCCGTGCAATCGACAATCATGATTCCTTACTATTCGCTGTCGAGCGAGATCTCTAGCGATTATCAGAAACGCGCTTCTTTCAACTCTTATCGCCTCGGCTTCAGCATCTTCTCCTCGATTATCTGCGTGGCGGTCCCAGGCATTATCATCGGGGCTTTTGGCGATCAGCGCCTTGGCTATCAAGTGATGAGTCTGTCCTTTGGCGTGTTCTTCGGCATCAGCATTCTCCTCAGCGGATTGTTCGCCAAGGAAGAAATCAAAAGCCCGGTCGTCAAAACGAAACTTTCGTTCAAAGCGATGTTTGAGCCCTTGAAATTAAAACCCTTCCGCCAATACCTCGGGATGTTTCTAATGGTCCAGATTGCGATGGCGGTGATGAGCGGCCTTTTCTTCTTCTATATCGATTTTTACATCGTCAAAGATATAACGGCCGCCGGAGAGTCGCACATGGTCGGTCTTATCGCCGCGGCCCTGATGTTTTTCACGCAGATTGTCGCCTTGCCGATCTATTTGAAAATGATTGAGCGCCACAGCAAAGCTTTCACCTACCGCTTTGGCTGCTTCATCTGGATTATTTCCGCTCTTGCCCTCTTTTTTGTCCCCGCCAATGTTTCACCTTGGGTCATCTATCTATTAGCTGTCGTCATGGGCTTTGGCATCAGCGCCCCTGGGCTTGTCCCTCACACGATGTTCGGCGATGTCGCCGACGCCGGTGAACTTAAGTTCAAAAAGCGCTTTGAAGGTCAGATGAGCGGCTTTGCCAACTTCATCAATCAAATCGCGCAAGCTTTAGGCTTGTCATTTGTGATGATGGTTTTAGGCTTTGCCGGCTTTACCGAGCAAGATTTGACGTTGCCTCCGATTACTTCGCAACCAGATAGCGCCCTTTTGGCGATACGCCTTATCATGGCTCTTGCCCCGCTTGTCTTGTTGGGTATCGGCATGGCGATATCCTTAAAATATAAAATCGATGCTAAAGAACAGCACAAAATCAAGGACGAGATTTCGCTGCAAGCCGCCGAGAAGGCTAAAGCCGAATCGCTTTCATGATGAAGCGTCCCAATCCCTTCTTATGGCTTCCTCTCGCTGGATTGTTGAAAATCTCCGCCTTTTTACAAGGAAACCGCTTAACGAATAAAATCAAAATCCAAAAACCGGCGATTATCCTTTCTAATCACGCCTCGTTCCACGACTATGTTTTCGTCACCGCCGCGGTTTATCCCCATCGGGTCACGTACATGGCCGCCGCCAAGATGTTTCACGAGCCGAATCGGAGACCCTTCTTGAAGTTGGCCCGCTCGATTCCCATCTGCTCTTTCCAAGGTGATGTCCGCGCGGTGGCCACGGCGTTTCAAATACTTAAAAAAGGTGGCATCATCGGCATTTTTCCCGAAG
>JBAZDT010000021.1:0-8871 GCA_041654325.1 Bacilli bacterium
ACCCCGAATTTTTCCCCGTAAAAATTCGGGGTCATATTGAAAACGAATACGAGGCGCGAATCTTCAAAGAAGCGTTCGAAAGCGTAGATTGATTGATCGGCGTTATCAGCCATCAACCACAAGAAATTATGCGGGTTGTACTCCTGACTCTTCATCGCCTTTTCGTAGGCGTAAATCAAATTCAAGTCGCGGATGAGACGCGTCACTGAATCGTGCTTGGGGAAGGTTTTCAAAACCCACGGCAATGACTTCGATTCGTTCCATTCGTCAAAAGAGGCCAACTCATTACCCATGAAATTCAATTTCTTGCCCGGATGGGCGAACTGATATGTGTAAAGGTTGCGAAGCAATGCGAACTTGTGGTCGTATTCGCCCCACATTTTATTGATGATTGTTCCTTTGCCGTGGACCACTTCATCATGGGAAAGCGGCAAGAGGAAGTTTTCGCTGAAGAAATAGGCCATCGAAAAGGTCAATTTATGATGTTCGTACTTTTTATAAATTGGATCTTTTCCATAGTAGCGCAACGTATCGTTCATCCAGCCCAAATCCCACTTATAGTCGAAGCCTAAACCGCCGTATTCAAGGGGCTTGGTCACGCCTTGATAATCGCTGCTATCCTCGGCGATCGTCATCAAGGTCGGATGCTCGCCGTGAAGCATTGCGTTGAGCCGTTTGACGAACTCGATGCCGCCGTGGTTCTCGCCCTGCGATTTGTCGCCGTTATAGAAGATAATATTGCTCACCGCGTCGATTCGCAAACCGTCGAAGTGGAAATAGGTCGCAAAATAGTTCATCGCCGAGATGAGAAAGGAGCGCACTGGATCCTTGCCGAGATCGAAGAGCATGCTGCCCCAAGGCGATAACCTGCGCTTCTTAGAAGCGTATTCATAGACATATGTGCCGTCGAATTCCTTTAAAGCAAATTCGTCGTTCGCGAAGTGCACGGGGGCAAAATCGAGAATGACGCCGAGGCCGGCTTGATGCATTCGATCGACAAAGGACATCAACTGTTTCGGATTGCCATAGCGCGAATCAACCGAATAAAAACCCGTCCCTTGATAACCCCATGAACCGTCAAAAGGATACTGCGTAATCGGCATGATTTCGGCATGAGTGTACCCAAGATCTTTCATATAGGGGATTAGATAATCAGCGATTTCCTCATAGCTTAGATTACGGCCGTCGACTTTCCCTTTCCACGAACCAAGGTGGATTTCGTAGATCGACATCGGGAGATCAAAATTGCGCGTCCGCGCTTTCATGTGCTGACTATCGTGCCAAATAAACTTTTCAATATCAAAAACGCGCGAGCAAGTCGCCGGGCGGAATTCGCTATAAAAAGCAAAGGGGTCGGCTTTATCGACATAAGTTCCTTTGGCATTCAAAAAATGGTATTTATATGATTCGTATTCATTAATTCCAGGGATAAACACTTCCCAGACGCCAGCCTCATCGATCTTGCGCATCTTGTGGGCGCCGACATCCCAGTTGTTAAACGTGCCGATGACGCTGACATCCTCGGCCATCGGAGCGTAGAGCCGGAAGATGACTCCAGATTGCTTTTTGCCATCTGCGTCAACTTCACAAAAATGAGCCCCGAAATACTCGTAAGCTCGCGTCGTGTTACCCGTTAAGAAATCATATAAGAGTCCAAATGCCACAATTAAAACCACTCTTTCACAAAAATATTATATCGAGGACCGAGGTCTTAAACAAAGAATAAAGTGAAAAGCAATTGAAGAAACAATCATTTATGATTATAATTTCGGTGATTGATAGAGGGAAGTATCATGAAAAAGATTTTGGTTATTAATTCAGGAAGTTCGAGTTTGAAATATAAACTCTATGATATGCCGGAGGAAGAAGTGATTTGTTCAGGCATCGCCGAGAGAATCGGCCATCACGACGCGATCTTCCGCATGAAATTTAACGGTGATAGCACAAAGGTAATCTTGCCAATCGTCGATCACACCAAAGCCGTCGAGCTTCTTCTCGATGCTTTGATCACCCGCAAAGTAATTGCCAGTTTTGATGAAATCAAGGCCATCGGCCACCGCGTCGTCCAAGGCGGTAAATATTTCGCGAAGAGCGTTTTCTTTGACGATGACACAATTGCCAAAGTCGAATCGCTTATTTCGCTGGCCCCGCTCCACAACGGGCCTCACTTAATCGGCGTCCGCGCTTTTAAAAAAGTCTTGCCGGATATTCCCAACGTCGCGACCTTTGACACCGCCTTCCACCGCACGATGAGCGATGAAGATTCTATCTTTCCCATCCCTTATGAACTATCGCAGGAATTCGATATCCGCCGCTATGGGGCCCACGGCACCTCCCACCAATATTTAGCCCAAGAAGGTCTTCAATACATCCCAGATGTCGAACATCCGCGCATCATCACCTGCCATATTGGTTCCGGAGCTTCAATTTCGGCAATTAGAGATGGCAAGTGCGTCGCCACTTCGATGGGTCTCACGCCACTTGGTGGCATCATGATGGGCACCAGGACGGGCGACATCGATCCCTCCGTCTATTATTACCTATGCAAAAAAATGAATAAAAGTTCCGATGAAGTATACGAAATTCTCAACAAGAAATCCGGTTTGCTCGGCGTCTCAGGCGTTTCTAACGATTCTCGCGATGTTCTTAAAGCGATGGCAGAAGGTAATGAGCGGGCATTGCTCGCTGACCGCCTCTTCACGCGGCGCATTGCCGATTATATCGGGCAATATTTTGTGCGCCTTGGGGGCGTTGACCTGATTATCTTTTCAGCGGGCATCGGGGAAAATTCGGCCTATTTCAGATCGCAAGTCGCCAATGCCATCGGTTCAGCCCTCGATGTGAAAATCGATGAAAAGATTAATGAAAGCTCACGGGGAGTATCCGTTTTGCTATCCACACCCGAAAGCAAAGTGAAAATTGCCCTCATCCCTACGGATGAAGAAGTGATGATCGCTCGCGACACTTTCCAACTTATAAATTAGAAATTTCTTTTTATTATTTATAATACTCTTCAGAAAAACCGCTTTCATCGTTCTTTCAAAACAACAAATGCTTTTTTCATATTGACATCTTATTTTTATAAAACTATGATTAAAACAATTTAATATTACAAAGAAAGGAGAAATTTGTAATGAAATTAAAACAAATACTACCTATTTCCTTACTTGCTGTTTTGTCATTAGCCGGCTGCGATTCGAATGGCGATTCGAGTTCAAGCTCAAGCGAAGAGCAGCAAGGTTCGCAGATGAAGCAACTGTACGACTCGTTAGCAGTCGGTGCCGTTTCTGAAGAAAACGTTGCTGCTATCTGGGAAAACATCGATGATGCTCTCGTCGGTGTCACCGGTTCGGAATCATCGGAAATCGTCGGTGTTGACGCTCGCTTATACTCACAAGCGACAGCTGAGGTCAGAATGGCGAATTCCGGCTACAAGAGTTATGATTACTCGGCCAAAATGTACGACAACGATGTCATCGAAGTCAATTTGCTGTCTCAGGAAAATCCATACCTTCTCAATGAGGATCAAACCGATTTAGCTGATCCCCTCACGCTTGCGGGTTGGAGCGATGCCTATACCGAAGATATCAGCATTTGGGCCGATAGCAACCAGGCGCATCTAGCTTTAATCAAAAACGGCGATCCGGCTGATGAATCTTCGTTCGTCAAGTCCGTCCCTGCCGCCGATGTTAATTTAGCTGATTACGCCGCCTCTTTTGATGGCTCGCTTATTGCCGAATACAAAGCTTTTGCGGATTACGCACTCAGCGAGTTGGCGAGCGATTTTGTCGAAAGCAGCATCGTGAGCTACGCCGAAAAAGTCGCTGCCGTTCCAGCAATCGGCGAGACCGAAGCCGTCCCGGAGCATCTCGAAGTCAACTACTTCTTCTTAGGTTCCTGGTTTGGTCTTTATAGCCTTGAAAATGTCTGGGAAGATTCCGAATACGCCGGCGTCTATTTGAACCGTGGCGAAACTTATGGTGTCAGCTTAAATATTTCGTCCGAAGGTTTGTTGATCTCTTCCGATTTGTATTTCGATCAACTAATCGACACATACTATGTCGATAATAACTGGGTATCAGGCGATCCTGTCCCAAGCGATCCTTTGACCGCTGAAGAAATCGCCGGCTTAGATCTCGTCCGCGATGAAGTGGACTACAGTTCATTGGTGATGGGATTGACGCAGACGGTTTATTCCACCGCCGCAAATGGTGATTTTGTCCTCGCGGATCTGCCGGATATCGCCGCGCTTCGCGAAGTCAACGATTTCGATACCACCTATTTCTTTGACCCAGTCGATTTCGGTGCCTAATTACAATCCTTTAAATCACTTAATTAAGGAGGCGTTCAACTACGTCTCCTTTCTTTTTTTGGGCAAGTGCTTTTCTTTCATTAAGTATGTTTATCGTTTAATATATATGAGATAGAATTTAAGGAGATTTAAATGTTAACAAAAATAGATCCGATCATTAAACAGGCCGCTCACGAATTTCGACGCAAGCATAACCGCATCATTAAAAACATCATTAAATACGATCGCATCGCCATTTTCCGGCATATCATGCCCGACTTTGACGCGATGGGAACGCAAATGGGTTTATACACGTGGATTAAAGATAACTTCCCAAATAAGGAAGTTCGTTTTCTCGGCGATAATCACGTGACCTTCACCCCCCGTCTTTTTCCCGAAACTGAGCGTCTGAACGACGAGTGGTTCCAAAAACCATTCCTGGCCATAATCATCGACACCGCCAACACTTCTCGCATAGCCGATCCGCGCTGGAAAAAGGCCAAATACAAAGTTAAGATTGACCATCACCCCGACATCGAGGATTTTGGGCGCATCAGCATCGTCAACACGACTATGGCGGCAGCCAGCGAAGTCGTCGTCAACATGATTATGACCGTGAAAGGCGATTACAATTTGAGCAAGGAAGCCGCCTCATACTTTTACATTGCTTTGGCCGGCGATTCCGGACGTTTCCAATACAACTCGACCACCCCTCATACTTTTGCTATTGCAAAAGAACTTCTAAAAACTGGTTTCGTCCTCAGCGATATCTACCGTCGAATGTACTTCAAGAAAATCGAAGATTTGCGCGTGACAGCTTATATCCTGAGCAACTTCCACGTCAGCGAGCACGGCATTGCCTATTACGTCCTCAGCGACGCCATCCAAAAAGAGCTCAATATCACGACTGAACGCGGCAAAGAAAATGTTAACGTCTTCTCAAATATCGACGGCATCAACGCCTGGTGTTCGATAACCGAGGATGCAAAAGATGGTTGCTACCGCATCTCGATCCGCAGCAAAGAAAAAGCCATCAATCAGGTCGCGACTAAATATGAAGGCGGAGGTCACCCCCAAGCTTCGGGAGCCAAGCTGAAAAGTATCGACCTTCTCCCCGCTTTTATTAAAGATCTCGATGATTTATTCATCGCCTAAATAGTTATATCGTCTAAAAAGGTGTCGAGTAACGATACCTTTTTATTTTTAATATTGGCTCTAGTTTGGTATTATATTATATATGAGTTTCATACCCTTGCACGTCTATACGGGTTATTCGTTTTTGCAAAGCGGAATCACGATTGAAAAATACCTCAAGGCTTTAAAAAAACGAGGATACAAAGGTTCCGGAATCGCTGATTTCGCCACGCTTTCAGGGATTCCGCAATTTTTCGAAGCCCTTCACAAAGAAAAATTACTGCCGCTGGCGGGACTCGATCTCAATATCGACGATAACCTTTTGACCTTCTTTGCTATCTCCGAAGAAGGGTATCGCAATTTATTGCATCTGCATTACTTGAACCGAACGCAAAACCTGAACTTTGAAAATGCCCGCAAATACGTAAGCGGCACCGCTGTCGTTTTATCAATTGGCCACGCCAAACTCAAAAATCTCTATCGAGAGAATCCTAGTCAAATACCTCATTATTTGCTGCCGATTTCCAATCTCGGCGAGCATTTCTACCTCGGCGTTGAATTCGCCGAAGTCGGCGATGACGCCTTCGTCGCTTACATGCGCGAGTTCGCATCGAGCCACGGGTATCAAAGCATAGCCTTTCCTTTCGTTAAATACATCGAGAGCAAAGATGCAATCGTCTTAGAGATTGCTAAAGCAATACGCGAAGACGCCCAACTCGAAATCAAAGAGTTGGAAGGTCGTGAAAACCTTTTGGAGATTAGCGAGGTCGAGCGCCTCTTCACCACCCAGGAAATCGACAAGACGAACGAACTCCTTGCGATGAGCGGATATCGTTTCGATATCAAAAGAGGACATCTCTTGCGCTTTCCGAATCCTGAACATATCTCAAGCGACGATTATTTGCGACAAAAAGCCCACGATGGTTTGGCAAGAAGAGTTCCCAATCCGTCCGAAGCCTATATCTCCAGATTAAATTATGAACTGCAAGTTATCGCCAAGATGGGCTACAGCAACTATTTCCTCATCGTGGCGGACTATGTCAACTTCGCCCACGAGAGTGGGATTTCCGTCGGTCCAGGCAGAGGAAGCGCGGCTGGTTCTCTCGTCAGCTATGCCCTGAATATCGTGGCGTGCGACCCTCTTAAATACGATTTGCTCTTTGAGCGGTTTTTAAATCCTGAACGTCAGTCGATGCCGGATATCGATATCGATTTTTCGGATATCCGCCGCGGTGAGATCATCGATTATCTCCGCCATAAATACGGCCAGGACAAAGTCGCTAACATATTGACCATTCAGACGATCGGCGCCAAACAAGCTCTCCGCGATATCGGCCGGGTCTACAATATCGAAATCCGCGAAATCGATTTAATCTCCAAAATGATCATCGACGCCAATGCATCGCTACGCGATAATTACCGTCGCAACCCAGCTTTTAAGAAACTCGTCGACAGCGATAAGTACTACCTTGGCATCGTCAGTTTAGCTTCTTTGATCGAAGGTTTACCACGCCAAGCCGGCCTTCATGCCGCGGGCGTCATCTTAAATGACGAGCCTCTTGAGAATTCCTTGCCGATCAATATCGATTTTAATGGTGATTATATCGCCGAATACGAGATGAACTTTCTTGAGGAACAAGGTTTTCTAAAGATGGATATTCTCGGCCTTCGCAACTTGTCGATCATCGACGATTGCCTAGCGATGATTAAACGCAACCATGGACTATCGCTCAATTATCAACAACTGCCATACGATGACCCAAAAGCCATTCGCATTATCCGCGATGGCAGGACGATGGGTTTGTTCCAACTTGAATCATCAGGCATGAAAAAAGCCATAATGGCTTTAAGGCCCGAAACATTCGAAGATGTCGTCGCCTTAATCGCCCTGTTTAGACCAGGACCGATGGAAAACATTCCAAGTTATGCGCGCCGCAAAGAAAAGAAAGAGGCAATCACTTACCCTTCGCAAGCTCTCGAAGCCATTCTTTCTCCGACCTACGGCATTATCGTCTACCAGGAGCAGATTATGCAAATCGTGCGGAAAATGGCTGATTATTCTTATGGGAAAGCCGATATGTTCCGCCGGGCGATATCCAAAAAAGACAGCGCAAAACTTTTGAGCCTTGAAACCGACTTCATTGAGAGTTCGGTGAAAAACGGCTATCCGCGCCAAGAAGCCAAATCTGTATTCGATTTAATCAATAAATTCGCCGATTACGGCTTCAATCGCAGTCACTCTCTCCCTTACGCCATTTTGGCTTGCCAGATGGCTTATCTAAAAAAGTACTACACCGCGGAATTTTATGCCGCCATCCTCGGCAATTCTTCCGGCAATAACGATACGAAATTCAACGAGACAATCAACGAAGTTCGCAAGATGGGGATCACCATCCTCAATCCCGACGTCAACCGTTCGACGCAGGTGTTCATCGTCAAGGACAACGCCCTGCTCTTCCCTCTTTCGTCAATCAAAGGAATTCTCGGCACTTTAGTCGAGGCAATCATCAAGGAACGATTGAATAATGGTTTATTCAAGGATTTCTTCGATTTCGTGGGTCGGATGCTGAATAGCAAAATCAACCAAGGCCACTTGTTGAAGTTGATTGACGCCGGAGCCTTTGACACCATGAAAGTCTCACGCGCCTCTTTGCGCGCTTCAATAAACGCCTCTTTGCGCTACGCCTCAATGATTTATTCAAAGGACGGGCAGATGCTCATCGATTTACCGAGCTCGAGCAAACCAGTCTATCAAGAGGCTTTCGATGATCCGCTTGACAATTTAGACCGCGAATACGAAGTATTGGGCCTGATGATATCCGGCTCGCCCCTTAAATACAAGGGCGCATCGCTTAAGAAATATCCAATCACGCCAGTCGCTGACGCGCGCGAAAGCCAGGCACCATCGCTGCAGATAGCTGGTATCATCCGCACGGTGCGGGTAATCAAGACCAAGCGCGGGACACCGATGGCGTTTGTGAATCTTTACGATGAGAGCGGCGATCTTGAAATGACGGTTTTCGCTAAAACTTATGCTCTGACTTACGAGTTGTTGCAGAAGAACAACATCATCAGGGCAATCGGCTATATGGATCGACAGCGCGAAGGCGTCTTTATCGCCAACGAGATTATGGCTTTGGAGGAATAAAGATGGCAAAAGTCTACGTGATCGACGGCAATTCATTGCTCTTCCGCGCTTATTATGCGACGGCCTACGGCCCCAACGCCAAAGTAATGCGGACCAAAGACGGAATTCCCACGAATGCCTTATTTGCTTTTGCAAATATGTTCAATAAAATACTTAATTCTTTTAAAGGCGGGGAGCACATAATCGTCGGTTTCGACGTCGGCAAAAAAACCTTCCGCAACGACGAGTTCGCCGCCTATAAGGCAAATCGCAAACCGACGGAACCCGATCTGATTATGCAGATGCCTCTAGCCCGCGA
>JBAZDT010000022.1:0-8865 GCA_041654325.1 Bacilli bacterium
CGATGAGGATGATGGCGAGCAAGGAGAGGGTTGAAATGATGAGAATAACCGATTTTTTCATCTTAGTTTACCCGATCGTAATAATACGCTTTTATCTTGGCGACGAACATGTAGATAGCCGTGCCCATAAAGGCAGCGCCGATTAACATCACTTTTAAAAAGGCGAGGTTGAAGGATGTTTGCGGCATCACTTGTTCTTCGATCATGAAGCCGAGGAAGATGAGGGAGAATAAAAACGATACGGCGAAAGCCAAAATCGTCGCTTTCGTTTCGTTAGGATTATTGATGTGTTCTCCACTCGTTGCGTACTGTTCATTTTGCGGATTCATGATATCGAATAAGGCGCTGAAAAGGATATGTCCGACTTGAATGAAAATCAAGCCGAGAGCCAAAAAGACGATGTTGATATCAATATAGAGCATGTAGGTGTTGAAAATATATGTCGAGACAATTAACGAGACGAGCGATAACGCGATGTTCGGAATCAATTTGGCAAGTAGTGGAAAGACGATAACAACCGGTTTGGTGCGCTTCATATAACCGGTGCGGCCCTCTTTAGAATACATCGTTGCAATCAAACTATTCGAAGCGAGCATCGGCAAGAGAATAATCAAAATATTAAAAGCTTGAACCATAAATTGGCCGTTGGCGTATAAGTCCATCGACGCAAACACTTGGTTGATAAGCAGGATAAGCAAAGGAATGGCGATGTAGGTCGCGATGAAGTTAAAAGATATTTCGCCAGTCCTGATCAATAGGCGCAACTCTTTGAGAACGAAAGAGATGTAGCGCGGTAAACGATGGTTGGCCAAGGCCTTGACGCGGAAGCGCTTTTCGTATTCGAAACTGCGACTAGTCATTTTTATAAAAATGAAGCGCGATAAAAAGTAAACCGCGGCGAATAAAATGGCGAGAATGGCGATAAGGCAGAGAAAGATGGCCCACGGTTCGAAGATCGCATAGGAATAGTGCATTGAGGCATCGTATTTGCCGATGACCATGATCACGACATAGTAGACCGGAAAAAAGAACGTTTGAAAGAAACTTGTCAAATCCGAGAGGAGAATTTTAATCGGCCCCCAGTAATATAAGACGTTTATCTCATCGGGGATCAATAAAATAAGTTGGACGAGAAGGTAGACGAAAGCGGCCAACAAAGCGATAAAGGCGAATATTTTGATCGCTCGGAAACGATTCAAAAAGCGGGTTATGAAGAGGGCCGGTATCGATAAGACAACGCCCAACACGACCGGAATCATCGAGATGAAAAAGAAGGCGACAAACACCCAGATGAAGAAAAACCAATTCACAGGCGAAAGAAGCCCGTAAGCGATGAAAATGGGCAAGGTAAAAGTAACATTCTTATAAAGTTCATAAATGTAAAAGACGATAATTTTCGACAAGAAAATGCGGTCCGCGGAAATTGGATAAGTGATGAGAACCTGATTGTCTTCGGCAATGTATAGCGATTTCATCAACTCGATGGTGCAAGTGTAGATCGAGATGAGCAAAACGATGGTGATTATCATCGTCATGACCGCTGTCGGAAGGAAGGGTGAATTATGGAATATCTTTAAAAATGATGAGATGTAAAATAAGCCGAAAGCGATGCCGCCTGTCAATAGAAAGCGCAGGACAAAAAAGACGATCTTGCGGATAAGCATCGGCTTATCCTTAATAAACCCGAGATCGAGTTTATCTTTTAACTGCATTAATACAAGCGTCTTGATGTCGTGCACAGTTTTTATCCTTGGCTTGGCTTTTCGGCGGCAGGAGATAGCGTCGGCGATTCGATGACCGCCATCTTCAAATAGTATTCTTCAAGAGTACCATCCTTATGTATTTCGTCGATGGTCAGCGGCTGCATTAAATATCCTTTTTTGATGACGGCGACGCGTTGGCATAGATTTTCGACGACATCGATGATGTGGCTGGAAAACATGACGATATTACCTTTGGCGGCATGAAGTCTCATACATTCTTTAACTTGGTATATGCTATCGGGATCGAGGCCCGTTAGCGGTTCGTCGAGCAACCATAATTTTGGCTCATGGATCAAGGCGGCGATAATCGTCACTTTTTGCTTCATCCCATGAGAGAAGGTTTTAATTTGGCTATCGAAAGAATCTTGAAGGTGGAATAGGTTGACATAGTAGGGAATGCGTTCAAGTCGTTCTTCGCGGCTAACGCCGTAGATGTCGGCGATATAGTTGACGTATTCACGGGCGGTCAATTTTTCATAAAGGGCATAGTGGTCGGGGACATAGCCGATTAAACGCTTGGCTTCGACGGGCTGTTTTTCGACATCATAACCGCAGATGAGAATCGAGCCCTCGGTGATTGTCTGAATACCGACGACCGATTTGATGGTTGTCGATTTTCCCGCGCCGTTTGGTCCTAGAAAGCCAAAAATCTCCCCGCCGAAGACGGTTAATGAAGCGTCTTTGACGGCGAAATCCTTATTCTTTCCGTATCGTTTGGAGAAGTTGCGAATTTCAAGTTTCACTCCGGTATTAAGTTCCATGGGTTCTTCAATCCCCCTTCCATTCAAGGCCGCCATCAAGGCGTATTTATCTAAGCGTATTTTCTTTTGTCGCAAGCGAAGGTCGCCTAGCGAATCTGCGATGCTGAAACCGAGGCTGTAGACAAACCACATCGCAAATGAGACGCCGACGTAGACGATCAGAAAGAGCACTTGGTAGATTGGGTGAAATTCAAACACTAAGTCGCCAACAGAAAAACTGACGGCAATGTTAAAGATCTTTTCGGCCCAAATACCGAGCTTATCGACAATAAAGTCACTGTTGATGAAGAAAAAATCGACGGTCGCATAGTTGCTGAACCAGACATTTAAGACCATGACGAGGAGGAAATAAGCCGAAAAAGCGATGAGGGAATAGTACATTTGCTTCATCTTTGGGCGAGGGAAGACTTTTAAGGCCACGAGCAAAAGCGGCATGAAAAAAGCAAGAGCGTGGTTGTACCAAAATTGAATCATGACAGAACTCGTCAAATTCGTGGTCTCGGCGTAGTTGGGCATCAGCATGGCCATCAAGGCCCCGAACACGTTGATAAAATATGTGAAATAGAATATTTTCTCAGCCTTGAAAATTAGGCACAAAGGAATGACATACATCGCCGTGTTGCATAGGTGAATCGGCCAAGTCCACGGTTCGAAAAAATTCTGATAGTAAAAAACACGTGAGAAGGTGATCATCGTCGCCACGCTTAAATAGACCATCGCAAAGCGAATAATTTCCTTGTCTTTGTTTTTTAAAGCGAAATAGATGATCAGAGGTATGATGATGGAGGCGTAAATAAACATGCGGTGGGGAAACGAAATATCGATAATTTCATAGCGGGCATCGGCGTTTCCGAACATGATTTGCAACCCGTATATCGGAAGCGATGCCAAGAAGACGGGAATAATCGCAAGCAGCATGTTTTTAAGATCGACTTTTGGCATCTTCAAGGCAGGGTCTTTGCGCCAGACGAGGAATAGACCATAAGCGATCATCCCAGCTTCGATGGCGAACATGATACTTTGAAAGGAAAGCACAAGGGGAAGATCGGCGGGACCGTTGAGCTGCATGTGCACGCTAAAATAGGATATGCCGAGGTAGAAGATAAACCCAGGAGTAAAGACGAATTTCAGAAGGTTCCGCGCTGCTTTGACCTTGAAAAAGGGGAAACACATCAAAAGGACGATAAGCGCTAGTTCAACCCAGATGCCAAAATAGGCAAAGAAGGTCAGCGCTGGTGAAAAGACATCATTTGTCAACCCGACAAAGCCCGTCGCTTGATCGGCGAATGAGATATAGCGAACGAAGAAAACGGCCATCAAGATAATGGCGAATAACTTTTCTCCAAAAGGAAAGTGGCGCTTTTGCGCCACAAAAAAAGTAATCGCTGCCGCAATAGCGGCGAGACCAAGAGCGATAGCGAATGATAAGTAATGTGTCAATTTCTTTTCCTGATCTAATAAGCGAAGTAATGCATCGATATCATCGGCCGACTGGATTACACGGTTAGCATTATATCATCGTGGCTCGTTTTTGTTAATCAGCATAAAATGATATTTTATAGACCGTGACATGCGCTTGACCATTCACTCTCGCGCAGCTCATGGATAATATCTTCGGTCGAGCCGAAGGTTTTGCTGATTTGCCCATTGTTTGAAGAGCCTTCGTAAGACATTTTAAGCGGTGAACCGCGCATGAATACTTTATCTAATCCGTCCGTGATAAAAGATGTCGTGCCGTTTAAAAAATTCAAATATATTTTAGCGGATGCCCTCTTGACTAAACCTTTTGTCAAAAAGCGCACCAAAGCGTCGTAGTGAGGGTGGCCGCCGCAGACGCCGGTCTTGCCGTTGTACTCGACATCGAAACTCGGCGCTCCGGCCGAGATGGTCACGATTTTCGGTTGCAAGACGTTGAGGAGAACATCGTTGTTCGCCTTGCCGGAGGCGTGGTGAGCGGCTTTCATCATCGTCACTTTATGGAAAATATCCGCATTTTCGGTATTTAAGTTGACCAAACTCGTTTCGCCCAACCCTCCAGTACCGCCGTCATAACCGCTGTTGTTCTGCAGGTCGCCAGAGAAAAAATAGGTGAATTGGCGATAGGCGAGAATGCCGGCAAGGGAGGTGACGTTTATATCATCGACTGTCGGTCCATCTTGATAGTTTTCTTGATAGTAGCCGGTGTCGAGCCAGTCGATAAAAAGTTCAGAAGTGACATAAGTCCGGCTCATTCCGCCATTGACGTTTTTAACCATGTCGTAGATGCGGTGGTATTCCGCGCCGCGAGCGACATAATAATCACGGACATCGCGCCGATAATTTTCCGCACCAGATGCATAGTATCCGTAATCGACGATCATGCCGACGCTATCGACCGCAGCGCGAAGGGCTTGATAGCCGCCATAGTGGTCGGCGTGAGGGTGGGTGAGGACGAGCAAGTCGAGGTGGCGGTCTTCGAGATAATTCTCATAATAATTAGTCAAATTTGAAAAATAGGAAGTTCCATCAGAATAATCATACGATGTGTTGCCGAAATCGATTGCGATTGAAGCTTCGCCAGCCTGGATCAAATAGACATCTCCGTACTGCTTTGGCTGTTCGACAGTAAGGATTTCCAAATAATCCGAGAGCGAACTATTTAAAGGATGGGCGGAAGTGCCAAGAGGCGCTTCTTCGTCATACTCGGCGCTATAGGCGAGAGTTCGATCTTCTTCGTCAATTGTTATGCCGATGTCGGCCATGTTTTTGATGCGTTCGGCATAAGGCGAGTCATCATCGATGCTCGTCGATTCTAGCGAATCGTCATCGCTAGAGGATGTGCGATGACCGTCGCAAGCAAAAAGGGTTACCGCAAGCAAAAGGATCAGAGGCAAGAATTTATTCATGATGATTATTGGATATCCTTTAAAAGGCGTTGATAATTCTTAAAGTTTGTCTTGGCGACTTTATCAAGTTCAGCAAGACCGAATTTATCGATGAATTTTTGAGCGAAAGCATCGACTCTTTGGGAAGCGCCGAAAGGAATTTGCATTCCGTACTTCTCGCTTAGCGAAGCCATCTTGACGAGGAAAGAATAGCGGGCGATGACGCTTGCGAGGGCCACCGAAGGAAAACGCGATTCACCCTTTGTTTTAAAGACGATATTCTTGGCGATTTCCGAATCCTTTTGGGCATAAGCAAAATATTTTGATTCGGAAACAAATTTATCGATGTATAAATGTTTGATGTTTCGATTCTTTTTCAAGAGGTTGAGCAAGGCGCGGTTATGCAAGCGAGACTTAATCTCGTTCATATTCATGCCACGCCTGACAAGAGAGTTATACTTTTCGTTGGATAGGCTGAGTTGCGAATAGGTGAAACGGCGAAGCAATTGCGGGGTGACGTTTAAGATGAAATCATCGCTTAGTTTTTTCGAATCAGCGACCCCAAGTTTCCTTAAAAGTGGGACATCGCTTTTTCTCACTAAAGTGGCGCAGACGGTGATCGGACCGAAAAAATCGCCGGTGCCGACTTCGTCGCTGCCAATTTGGTCTTCGATGTCGAACCAGCCGAGAATCTCTTCTTCCTCGAATTCGAATTGCTCTTTGATATTCGCATCCCAACGGCGCGCTTCTTCATACTGCTTGGCCCCGGTAAAAGTGACCTTCAGATCCTTGCCTTTGGTGTTTGTATAGGCCGTGATTGTGACATCCCCCTTTTTGGCGCAAAAGAGGATGTAATCACCTTCCTTGGCGATGACAAAAGGATCGTAAAATGATTTCATTTCTTTAATCATTTGAGCGCTTGCTTTTATCGATATAGCGGATTTGTTCATAATTTGCACCAAACATTTTATCACAAAAGCCCACTTCTCAACAGCGACCATAATTATGGTAAGATAGGGACATGCAAAGTATTTACGAACTCCTTGAATTCGATAAAATTCAACAACAAATCGCGAGCAACACGCAAAGTGATATCGGTCGGCATCGCGCTTTGTCTTGCTCAATTTTACCAACGATCGACGAGCTGGCTCAAGAGCTCAACATCCTCGATGAGATGATGGTTTTGTCTCTGCGCTATGGCCATCTGCCGATGATGGTTTCGAGCAATTTGGAACCGAAGATCGACTATGCTCTCAAAGGGGGTACTTTGACCGCTGAAGATTTGGAGGCCGTCGCCCATGACGTCACCATATCCTTAAAAATCGTTGAGTCGGTGCGCCGAAGAGAAGGCGCTTTTCCTTTGATCAACGAGAAAATCATGCAATTTATTGCTCTAGAGCAACTTGAGAAGAGCATCCACAAGATTATCGGTCCGGATTTAGGCATTCTCAACAGCGCTTCGCCGACCCTTAATTCCCTGCGCCGCTCAATTTCGGAAACGGAGCGGAAACTAACGACTAAAATCCAAACCGCAATCGAAGGTCTTAGAGACTATATGACTGAGCCGATGGCGACGATTCGCAACGGCCACTTTGTCCTGCCCATCAAAACAGCCAATAAAGCCAAAATCGCTGGCGTTATCCACGATGTCTCCGATACCGGAGTCACGACTTTTATCGAGCCAGAATGGGCGGTTGAATTTAATAACCAAATTTATCTTCTAAAAATCGCCGAACGCGAAGAAATCCAACGCCTTCTTAAGGAATTAAGCGTAATGGTGGCCTTGAATAGTGCACCTATCCTCGCCAATAACCGTCTGATCGGCTATCTTGATTTCGTTCAAGCCAAAGCGGATTACGGTCTTTCTATCGACGGCAAGATCGCTGTTTTGAGCGATGAGAAAATTATCGAATTATCGAAGGCTCGCCATCCATTACTCGACCCGAAAACAGTCGTCGCGAATGATTTTCACTTTGATCAAAAGCTGCGCCTCATCGTCATTAGCGGTCCAAATGCTGGCGGCAAAACAGTGGCAATCAAAACGCTCGGTTTAATGGTCTTGATGAATCAATGCGCCTTGGCTCTTCCGACATCTAAACCAGCCCGCTTGAGTTACTTTAAACATCTTTTTGCCGACATTGGGGATAACCAATCTATCTCCAGCAATTTGTCGACATTTTCCGGGCACATCAAAAATTTGGCGTTCATCGCCGAAGAAGTCGGGGCCGATGATTTGGTCTTGCTCGATGAAATTGGCACCGGAACCTCGCCGTTAGAAGGCGAAGCTTTAGCGATTTCCTTTCTTGATTATCTGCTTCGTGCCGAATGTTTTGTCTTGTGCTCTTCCCACTATGATGGGTTAAAAGACTATGCGTTAAGCGGCGAAAACGTCACCAATGCCTCGGTCATGTTCGATGAGACCAAGATGACGCCGACAT
The DNA here is from genome assembly GCA_041654325.1 of Bacilli bacterium. GTDB lineage: Bacteria > Bacillota_I > Bacilli_A > RFN20 > CAG-826 > UBA1424. The sequence goes on from JBAZDT010000022.1 coordinate 7,827, forward strand.
ACATACTTAAGCAAGGCGTCCCGGGACGTAGTTATGGCCTCGAGATGGCCGAGCGTTATAATCTCTCGTCATCAATAATAGATGGCGCGCGAAAAATATTGTCGGAACGCGGTCACGACCGAGGCATTTCGGCATTGGATAATCTGCAGAAAATCATCGCTGATAATGAAAATAGAGAACGCCTGTTGAAAGATGAAATAGCGAAAAATGAACAGGCCAAGAAACGGCTTATCGAACGCGAAGAAAAACTAGACGATGAGCGGAGTCGCCTTCTCGAAGATGTCGAGCTGAACAAAAGGACGATTATCGAGCAAGCCAATCAGCAAATCGAAGCTATTTTCAAAGAACTCCAAAAGCCTGACGTTAAAATGCACGAAGTAATTGCCGCCAAACGGAAACTTAAGGAAATCGCCGAAGAAGACATCGAAGTCACTGAGTCCAGCAAGGAAAAGGTTAATGTTGACGACTATGTCGCCATAAAAGAATTAGGCATCATCGGCCGCGTGGAACGCTTGGCCAACGACAAGGTTTTCATCGTTTCTCCCGACGGCTTTAAATTCTCAGCTAAGCTCGACCAAGTCGCGATAATCGAAAAGCCTGCGCAAGTGCGTCTTGATAAGCCACTTGATTTACCGCGTTTGACAAGCGATGTCAAACTCGAGCTTAATGTCATCGGGCTCCATGTTGACGAAGCCCTTTATGAGGTGGAAAAATATCTCGACGGGGCGCGTTTAAAACGCTTTTCCCAAGTGCGGATTATCCATGGCTTCGGCACCGGGGCTTTGAAAAGAGCGATCCACGATTATTTAAATAAATGTGATTTTGTCGGTAGTTTTCGACCTGGTGACCAGCACGAAGGAAGCGGTGGGGCGACGGTGGTGAAATTCAAATGACCGACCAAGTTAAGCAAGCTTTGCTCCTCGTACCTCATAAGCCAGGCATCTATTTGATGAAAGATCGAGATGGCGAGATTATCTACGTCGGGAAAGCCAAAGATTTAAATAAGCGCGTCACGCAGTACTTTCTTCGCCCGCAATCG
>JBAZDT010000023.1:0-8814 GCA_041654325.1 Bacilli bacterium
CGCTTACAGGCTAAAAAAATCGTTGATACATATTTTGATAAGTGTTAATATAAAACACAATCTAAAAGATTGAAAGGAATAGGAGGACAAAAATATGACTTTTCCTAAAAAATCATCTCTCCTCATCGCTTGCCTTGCCGCAGTTGTTTCTCTTTCATCGTGCAATCGTGGCAACAACGGCAGCATCACTGGCACCGATTCGGCCAGCGACAGCAGTTCAGTACTCGAGGGATACCGAGTCACAGGCCCATACCTAACCGGAAAACTTGCTAAAGAAGTTTACAACGCCTACATCGGCTCGACGATCAAGACCCTCAACAGCGCCAAAAGTCAAAGCGCGACCGACGTCCGTCACATCGCCAACTTTGTCGACGGCTTACTCATGAATAATGAATATGGCATTCTTGAAAGGCAGCTCGCTTCAGCGGCCAGCCACGACGAGAATCACGAAAACTTCTTCTTCACAATTAAAGAGGGCGTGCCTTGGTACACTTATGATGGCCAACAATACGTCGCGAAGAACAAACTAGGCGTCGACGTCCCACAATTTGTGACAGCCGACGATTTCTTAAACTCCGCACAGATTATCCTTAATTTTCCAAACGGTTCAGAAATCGCCTATATGGTTACATTATTCATCGATGGAGCCTGGGAGTATTACTGCTACACCCAAATGCTCCAACTCATTAAGGACCGCGATACCAGTTATGCCGGTGTTAACTGGATGACTCTTAAGACTGCAACCAATGATGTCAAAGCTGAAAAATTAATGATTTTAATTGCTCATGAATCTGGCATAGATATTAGCGAAGTCAACCAAATTAACGGCGACGATTTGCCCAATGTCGCCAATTTCTCGCGCGTTGGCATTTCTGCTGATGGTACATATGGACTTCACTACCGCCTCAATCAACCGGCGCGTTTCTTTCCGACCCTTTTAACTTACGCGCCCTTTTATCCGATCAACCGCGCTTTCTTTGATGTTCATAAATTCGCTGGATTTGGCACTTCCAAAGAAAAGATGCTCTACAATGGACCGTTCCTCTGCTCAGAATGGAGTGACACCAGGGTCCAATACACGCGCAATGAAGGTTATTACAACAAGAGCGATGTACATATTAAGACCGTCAACTACACAGTCGCTCCTGACACCATCTCTTCTACCGATATGCGCGAAGATTATGAAGAGGGCATTATCGATGGTTTCTCTCTCGATAAAGATGACGCTGTCGGCTGGGTAAATTACATCACTGGCGGAACGCTAGAAAATCCCGGCACTGGCACGATTCAGAATCCTTATAGCGACCTCGTTAACAGCCGCGAACTAAACTTAATCGACTTCACTTGGCACTTCACGCTTAATGTCGAACGCCCTACCGATCTCTCTTTACAACCAAATACCGAGGTCAACGATACATCAAAGTATCCCGAGGGGACGATTGCTAATACGAACAAAGCCTTGAAGATTCAAGAAGTCCGCCGCCTCATTTTGGACGCCATCGATTTCAATGATTACAACATGCAAAACGAAAGACCGGGCGACAGCAATGATCGTTATCAACTCAATACCCTGACGCCTCCCGGTTATGTTAAAGATGAAAACGATAAAGACTACATTGAGTATTATTACGAAGAATACGCTAATAAAAAAGGTCTCGCTGACGCTGCGGCCGCCAAGGCTTTAGTCGGTCCGCAAACCATCGCTGGCGTCAATTACACTCAAGAACAAGTTAATGGAATGCTCGCAGATGCAAGAAGCGCAATTGAAAAATACAACGCCTCGCACAGTTCAGATAAAATTACGTATCCGATCGTTATTGAAAATGCCGGTTTGGCTGGCTACGCTCCAACGCAATCCGAATATGAGACGCTCTGGATCGGCGGCTTCAACTACCGTGCTAACGGTGGTGTTAATGACACTCCTTATTTCAAGATGATCAACAATCTCAAAGCTACGAGTTCCACGGCTGCTGAAACCAATTCCTACTCTGGCTATTACACACTCAGCTCCTGGGGTTGGATTGGCGACTATGCTGACCCATTAACTTATCTCAATACTTATGTCACCAAAGGTGATATGTCGCTCTTTACCGGCACTAAAGCCCCGCGCGACAATTTCTATCTCGACGGCGATACATTAGTTCAAGATCCCAAAGGAATGCTCGGTGAATATGACGAAATGGTCAATGACGCCAAGCGCATTTACAACAGTGATGCCACTCGTTATGAAGCTTTTGCTAAAGCTGAATACCATCTCATTAACGATGTTAAACTCATCAAACCGCACTCCATGAACAGCCAAGGTTGGGCTGCTTCCGTCTCAAGAGCTGCCGGTTATGAAAACCCCGATGCTCCTTACGGTCTCGCCACCTATCGCCTGACTGGCATGTGGGTCCTCGTCGAACCTCCCCTTGGTTCTGAACGGCAAGTAGCTCGCAACTTACAAGCTCAGCTTAAAGCGGCAGCACTTGCGGAAACCGGTACCTACAACTATGTTGGCTCCGACGAATAATTGCTGAGGCATACGCAAATCAGGATCGATGAAAATTGGTCCTGATTTGTTGTCTAATCACCATCATCGAAAGGACATCGAAAACAAATGGGAATATATTTGATCGGCTACACTCTTATCGCTTTGGCTCTCATTTTTGTCGTGTTTGTCCAACTTGTTAGCCGCCGCCTGATCTTTAAAAATAACACTCAAATTCAACAGATATTTGCTCATCCTTTGCTCACTTACTCGATTCGAAGAATAGGCAGCGCCTTTATTTCCATCCTCTTGGCGGTGACGGCGACCTTTTTCTTAATTCGCGTCAAAAGCGAAGGAGTCTTAATCTGTAAACAAGCTATTGGAACTTGGGATAAACTAGGCGAAAGCCTCAGAGAACTACAATGCACTGCTTTGAAAGCGCGCCTTGGAATCACTGATAACTGGTTTGTCGATCTATTCACTTACTACTACAAAATTTTGCCGTTTCCAAAGACGGTCTGCCAAGTCACTGACATTGGCGTTTTAACCGGAACCGATACTTTATACTACTATTCAAATCAAAATTGCCGTAACTTTATTTTAGATCTTGGTTCCGTCTTCTTCCTAGGCGGCGGAAACAACGGCAAATTCGTTCTCGATCTCATTGCTAAAAAATGGTCATTTCTTTCCGCATTGGCATCATTGCCGTCCTCGTTGAATTGCTCCTTGGCTATCCCATGGGTATCATGATGGCTAAAAATAAAGATGGTGTCTTCGATAAAATTGGCAAAACCTACATCATCACCATCGATGCCATTCCCGGCGTAGCTTATTATTATATATGGATGGCCATTTTTGCCGGCATCGGTTTACCAACTCTTTACGTACCGGGCAATTTCGTCTCTTATTTAGCTCCATCCCTCACGATGGGCTTTACCGGCATGGCTGGCATCGCCTTATGGGTTCGTCGCTTCATGCTCGATGAATTCAATTCTGATTATGTCAAATTCGCGCGCGCTAAAGGCCTGAGCGAAAATCGCATCATGTACACCCACATTTTGCGCAACGCTATCGTCCCGCTTGTCAGATCGATTCCGGCGGCGATTCTCGGCGCCTTGCTTGGCACCTTTTACATTGAAAAAATATACGGAATCGACGGTATTGGTGGCCTCTTGGTTGTCTCCGAGGGAACGAATGATTATTTCGTTCTCCAAGGCATTATCGTCGTCTCTGCTTTAATATCGATTATTTCATACTTGGCCGGCGATATTGTGACCGCCGTCGTTGACCCTCGCGTCAGCTTTTCAAAAGAGTAAGGGAGGAGAACACAATGGCAAATAATAGCGTTAAAAACATTGACTCGACCATTTATCATAACGTGGAAGACCTCTTTACCGTCATCGGCGCCAGCGAGGAAAACATCGAAAAACTGACGAGTGCGCCTTATTCTTATTGGCGCGAAACGTTTAAGCAGTTAATCAAGAAGCCTTTGGCAATTCTCAGCGTATTCGTTATTTTCTTGATTCTCTTCTTCACTATTTTTGGTCCGATGATCAAGTCCTATAACGTCATCGATGATCCCCTCACAGGTTCGATTGCCGACCGCTTTTCGGACGTGCCTTATCAATCCTGGACGAAAGATCACTGGTTTGGCATCGGCGGTAATAAGATGCAATTTTATCGTTATCTCGACCTTTGGACCGCAGTTTGGATCGGAGCTCGCCTCTCGCTCATTTTAGGAACGGTTGTCGCTTTAATCGATACCTTTCTCGGCATTTTAATCGGTTCATTATGGGGCTATTTCCGCAGACTTGATCCAATCATGATTGAGATTCGCAACTTTGTTAACAATGTTCCATCCTTACTTTTATACTTTTTGCTAATGAATTTCTTAGAACCCAATTTCTGGACAATCGTCTTCTTGCTGACGATGTTTGGCTGGATCGGACTAGCCGGTTTTATTCGCAATCAAATTATCATCATTCGCAACCGCGACTATAACATCGCCTCGGTCACCCTTGGTTCATCACCAAAGGCAATGATTACCCACAATTTACTCCCCTATCTAATTTCCGTCATCGTCACAGTCATATCGACGGCGATTCCGGCGGCTGTGAGCAGCGAAGTTGGCTTAGCTTTCTTTGGCCTTTCCTTTAGCGCCGCATCAGGCGATATCACTTTAGGCCAAGTCTTAACTGACGCGACGCGCGATGAATGGATGGCTTACCCCTACTTATTAATTGCCCCGATGATGGTGCTGGTGCCGCTGACCGTCACTTTCTTCTATCTCGGGTTGGCGCTGGCTGATGCCACGGATCCGAAAAATCATCGGTAGAAAGGATAAAAATATGCAAACACAAGAAAAAGCTCTCGAAGTTCGCGATTTATCCGTCGGATTTATCTCACACGGCAAAAAAGTCAACGTCATTCGCAACGTATCGCTCGATGTTTTTAAAGGCGAAACATTAGCTATCGTCGGTGAGTCTGGTTCTGGAAAATCCGTCTTTACCAAAACCTTCACCGGCATGCTCGACGCGAATGGCTATATTTCCTCAGGAACAATTATGTTTAATGGTGTCGATTTAGCTAAAAAAGTCAAACACGAGGAATGGAAAGGCATTCGCGGCAAACGCATCGCCACCATTTTCCAAGATCCGATGACTTCTCTTAATCCGCTTTTGACAATCGGTTATCAAATTTCGGAAGTTTTGATGCTCCATCATAAAATGTCATATGCCGAGGCTAAAGAAGAAGCGGTAAAACTCCTTGAAAAAGTTCATATTCCTGATCCACGTTTGCGAATGAAAGATTATCCTTTCCAATATTCTGGCGGAATGCGGCAAAGAGTCGTCATCGCCATCGCTCTCGCTTGCCGTCCAGAAATTTTAATTTGCGACGAGCCGACGACCGCTCTCGATGTCACTGTCCAATCGCAAATTCTTGAGCTGATTAAAGAGCTGCAACGAGAATATAAATGGACGACCATTTTTATCACTCACGACTTAGGCGTCGTCGCCAATGTGGCCGACCGCATCGCCGTCATGTACGGCGGTCAAGTCGTTGAATATGGCACGGCCGAGGATATCTTTTATACGCCCCAGCACCCTTATACATGGGCCCTTCTTTCTTCCCTGCCCCAGCTCGGCACAAAAAATGAGCCGCTGACCTATATCAAAGGCAATCCTCCGTCATTTGTCGACGAAATCATCGGCGACGCCTTTGCCATTCGCAATGACTATGCGATGCGCATCGACTATGTTCAAGATCCGCCGATGCTGAAGATTTCCGACACCCACTATGCTAAGACGTGGCTTCTTGATCCCCGGGCTCCGAAAGTTGAAAAGCCCAAAATCATTCAAAATCTTCGCGAGCGGATGAAGCAGGCCGCCGCCGAACTAAAAAGAGAGATTGGTGAGTAAAATGAATAACATTTTCAAATCAAAAAAGCAATCTTCTCAAGAAGCCAACAAACAAGCTCATAATCTGTTAGAAGTAAAAGATAAGAGCCTTCCCATCGTCTCTTTTAAGGATGTGCAAATTGGCTATAAGCGCGGAAACGTCGAAAGAATCATCGTCGAGCATCTCGATCTTGATATTAACCGCGGGGAAATTTTTGGCCTCGTCGGCGAATCTGGTTCCGGCAAGACGACCGTCGGACGTTCTCTCGTGCGCGTCACCAATGTGAGCGCTGGCGAAATTCTTTATAACGGTGTTCGCATCTCGGGTAAAATATCAAATGCCCTCAGCCGCGCCGTCAAAAAGAAGATTCAGATGATTTTTCAAGACCCGAGCTCCTCGCTTAACGATCGCGCGAATGTTGACTATATCGTTTCGGAAGGCTTGCGTTCTTTCCACTTCTATGAAGATGAAAATGACCGTTTAGAAAAAGTTGAAGAGATGATGCGCCGTGTCGGCTTGCGTCCCGAGCACTTAAAGCGTTACCCGCATGAATTTAGCGGCGGCCAAAGACAAAGAATTGGCATTGCCCGCTCGATGATCATCAAGCCTGAATTCATCGTTGCCGATGAACCGATTTCGGCCCTCGATGTTTCTATCCGCGCTCAAGTTCTCAATTTGATTAAGGAATTTCAAAAAGAATCCAGCCTGACTGTCATGTTCATCGCCCATGACTTATCGGTCGTGAAATATATCTCTGATCGCATCGGTGTTATATATAACGGCCAAATCGTCGAATTGGCGACAGCTGAAAGACTATTTGAAATGCCACTTCATCCTTATACTAAATCGCTCCTTTCTGCGATTCCGATTCCAGACCCACGAGTTGAGAAGTATAAAAAAGTTGTCGTCTATCATCCGCAGATGCATCAGTACACCCACGATGATGAGCCGCAGTTCTACGAAGTTGAACCCGGACATTTTGTCCGTGCCAATAGCGAAGAACTCGCCAAATATAAAACGGCGATAAGCGGAGGAGGTAAATAAGCTATGAATGGACCAGAATTTGTCGTTGTTCCCCAACAAAAAAACAAGACGTCAAAACGTCGGAAAATCATCGCCATTATCTCCATCTCTTTAAGTTTGCTCGTCTTGATAGGTGGGGCCTATGCCTCGCTCATTTACTATGTCTTACTCGATTATGTGACGATGCCGTATATCACTTTCTCCTATCGCTCGGACCTTGCCGATGAATCGCAAATCACCGTGACAATCGATAAAGTTAATCACGATAGTGATTATCCCGCCCGATTTCGCATTCCTCGCAAGTTGATGGGCTATCCGGTCACCGCCATCGGCCCATCGGCTTTTGCCGGATTAGAGCGCATCGAAGAAGTCATCATTCCCGACTCAGTGGAGCTGATTGGTGAATATGCCTTCGCAAACTGCTCAAGTCTTCGCAAATTTAACAGTCCCACGGGCATTCGCCGAATTGGCACAGATGCTTTTTTAAATACGCCCTTCTTGCTAGAAAGTCCTGATGGACCAATTGAAATCGGCCCCTTTTTGTATACATACAAAGGCGATATACCGGAAAACACTTATATTCTTGTCGATGATAAATCCGAAGCCTATGATCCAGACAATAAAGATTTTAATTATTTCTTCATCGGTGAGTATAGCCGCTTTAGCGTTGGCGTCTTTATGAATCAGTATTGCATCGTCTATGTCGAGATTCCGAGTTCCGTTGAAGAAATTCCAAATCAACTCTTTAAGAATTGCCAAAATCTCGCAGAAGTTCACCTTAACGATAGCGTGACCATTATTGGCAATGAAGCTTTTAGCGGCGCGACCTCGTTACTTGAGATCGAATGGTCGGAATTTGTCGTAAGTGTAGGCGACTACGCTTTTAAAGATACGAATTTTACTGGCGAAGTATCGCTCGGCATCAACCTCGTCGAAATTGGTGAAGGCGCTTTTCAAAATTCCAAAGAGATGACAAAAATTACCATCCCGGCAGGAGTCACGACGATTAAAAACTATGTTTTTGATGGCTGCGAGAATCTCTCAGAAATTATCCTTGAAGATCGCGAATTTAGCACCGACAGCAAAATAACCGCCATCGGTACTGCCGCCTTTCGTGGCACGGCCATCAGCGAATTCACAATTCCTTTTAGCGTTCGCTCTCTACAAGACAACACCTTTGAAAACTGCCTCAATTTAACTAGTGTTTTCATCTACAATAACATCGAAGGCACCGAGCGAATTGAATATTCGACCGACGAAGAAGGACAAATGGTAGAAAATTTTGTCAAGCATGGTTTGACCAAGATTGGTTTGAACGCTTTTAATAATTCGTCGGCCTTTAAAGAATTAGTTCTTGTCGATCAAAATAATCAAGTTGAAAACGCCACTTTGCGTAATGTCGTCAGCATGCCAGTGACGCTCACTCAACTCGGCGAACAGCGACGCAAATCCAACATTTTTTCTGGGACGGCTGCGGAAGTCTTAAATCTTAATATTAAAGGCCTTTCTTTCGTCGCTAATTCGCTGGCTGAGAATGCCACGTCACTTCGCGAAATTCTTTTCTACAATAATCCTGCCGATGAGTCTGAAGGCATTAAAACAATTAATGCAAACGCCTTTAGTGGCTGCACAAGTCTTGTCGGAGTCAATGGCGAGATGGTGATTCCTAACTCCGTTGAAACGATGGGGGCAAACGTTTTTATGGGCTGCTCATCCCTGACTTCTGTTACTTTGCCATCAAACGCTAAATATTTGACAATCGACACCGGCACATTTAAGGATTGTTCATCGCTTACTGAAATTACAATCGGTGGCAATATTGTAGCAATCAAGGAACGGTCTTTTGAAAATTGCACTTCTTTGACTGCCATCACCATTCCTTCATCGGTGAAGACGATGGGCGCAAACGTCTTTAACGGCTG